>JAPVSP010000418.1:0-11814 GCA_047519685.1 Chloroflexota bacterium | reverse complement strand
CTGGGCGTCACCGGCCGGGAGGCGGAGCGGCTCCTCGACGAGATCGGGATCACCGTGAACAAGAACGCGATCCCGTTCGACCAGCATCCGCCGAACACAGCGTCGGGGATCCGGATCGGCACCCCGGCGACGACGAGCCGGGGCTTCGGGACGGGCGAGATGGAGCGGATCGGGCGGCTCATCGTCGAGGCGATCGAGCGTCGGGACGAGCCGGCCGAGCAGGCCCGCCTGGCCGCCGAGGTGCGGGAGATGGCCGCCGCGTTCCCGGTCCCGGGCCTGCGCGAGGCGTGATCCCCGAGCGGCGGCCCATCGCGGCTCATGGCCGGGCCTGAGGCCCGCGGATGCGTTGGGCCCCCGGCGTCACCGACGATCTCTGGTTCGTCGCCCTCGGCTTCGCCGCCGCCGCCGGCCTCGCCGTCGTCCTGACGCCCCTCGTGCGCCTGGCGGCGCTCCGGCTCGGCATGATCGACGTCCCGGAGCGCCGCAGGGTCAACATCCGGCCCATCCCGCGGGCCGGCGGGATCGCCACCATGACCGCCTTCGTGGTCATCGGCGTGATCGCGATCCTGCTCAACGAGCGCTGGACGATCGTCCCCGAGCCGGCGTTCCTGGACCGGCCGCAGCTGATCGCCCTGATCGCCGGGGCGGTCGCCGCGGTCCTGATCGGGCTGATCGACGACTACCTCCAGGTCCGGGCCCGCTGGCAGCTGGCCGGTCAGGCCGTCCTCGCACTGTGGGCGACCTCGCTCGGCATCGGGGTCGGCACCCTGACCGTCCCGTTCAGCGACGCGCCGATCCACCTGACGGGGATCTTCGGGGTCGCGTTCACCGCCTTCTGGATCGTCGGGATGATCAACGCGATCAACTTCATCGATGGCCTGGACGGTCTCTCGACCGGGATCGGCCTGATCGCGGCCGTAACACTGGGCGTCATCAGCCTGACCGTCACGGTCGGCCAGCCGTTCATCGCGCTGCTGTGCTTCGTGCTCGCCGGGGCGCTGCTCGGGTTCCTGCGCTGGAACTTCCACCCGGCCGCGATCTTCGCCGGCACCAGCGGGACGATGTTCCTCGGCTACACGCTCGCGCTGCTCTCGATCCTCGGCACGGCGAAGGTGGCCGTCGCCCTGCTCGTCCTCGGCGTGCCGATCATCGATACCTTCTGGATCATCGTCCGCCGGGTCGTCGAGGGCAGGCAGCCCTTCAGCCCCGACCGGGGCCACATCCACCACCGCCTGCTCGACCTCGGGCTGTCGCACCGACAGGCCGTCCTGCTCATCTACGCGATGAGCGTCGCGCTGGCCGCCCTCTCGTTGATCCTGTCGGGCACCGGACAGGTGTACGCGTTCCTGGGCCTGTTCGTCGTGTCCGGCTTCGGGCTGTTCCTGCTTGCCCGTCGCTCGCTGGTCGCCGAGGAGCTGACCGCCACGGCCTATGAGGACGAGACGCTCGACGGGGAGCGGGCCGAGGCCGCCCTCGAGGATGCTCGCTGACCGCGGTCGGGTGGGAGAGATGCGTGTCGGCGGCCCGCCCGGTGCTAGGATGCGGTGTCGGTCCGCGGCCCTGGAGGGACCCCGGCCGACGTCCGCCGGACCGACATGACGCCCCAGCTCCTGCTGCTCCTGGTCCTGCTCGCGGCCCTGGCGGCGGCGTCCCTCGTCCTGGCTCACGAGTGGCGCTGGCGCAGCGCGGCGGCCCGCCCTCCGATGCCCGGCACGCGCCTCCTCAGGCGGATCGGGGCGGTCGCGGGCGCGCTCGCCGCGATGCGCGCCCCCCGCGGACCCGTGGGCCGTCGGATCGGCGTCGTGCCCGAGATCCGGCCGGGCGGTGTCCCGGCGGCCGACGGCGACGCCCGACCCCGCCCCGCCCGCCCCGTCCGGCTCATCGTGACCGGGGACCAGGCTCGCCCGATGACCGTCCCGGTCCACGCGCCGGCGACGGCCTCGCGACCCGGGCCGGGTGGGGGCCCGGGCGAGCGGCTCCGCCGGGACACGGCGATCGTCCTCCTGCTCGGGGCCTCGGTGGCGCTCGTCCTCGTCGCCCTGCCGCGACAGCCCGCCGCCCAGGGCGCGGTCCTCGACGCGACCGGCACGCCGGCCGGCTCGTCCGCGTCCGGGCCCGGCCCCGCGGGCAGCGCGAGCGGCTCGCCCGTGGCCGGGGCGACCCCCCGACCGTCGGCCGCCGGCTCCGAGGCGGGTGCCTCGCCGACGCCCGCGAGCACGTCCGCGGCCGCGGGCGGATCGCAGGGAACGAGCGCCCCCGCCGCGGCCAGCGCCACGCCTCGTCCCAGGCCGGCCGCGACGCCCCGTCCGACCCGCACGCCCGGCGCGACGGCATCGCCCACCGCCTCCGCGAGCCCGAGCCCCTCATCCTCGGCGGCGTCCAGCCCCTCGCCGTCGCCGAGCGCCGCCTCGTCGCCGTCGCCGAGTGCCGCCTCGTCGCCGTCGCCGAGCGCCGCCTCGTCGCCGTCGCCGATCGCGGCGTCGCCGTCCCCCGCTCCCAGCGGTTCCCCGTCGCCCTCGCCCAGCTGACGCTCCGCGGTCCGCGGCGGACACGACGCCCCGTCACCCGGTCCGGCACGTCCGGGGGCCGGCCATCC
Source organism: Chloroflexota bacterium (assembly GCA_047519685.1). Taxonomy (GTDB): domain Bacteria; phylum Chloroflexota; class Limnocylindria; order Limnocylindrales; family CSP1-4; genus JAPVSP01. The sequence goes on along the minus strand of JAPVSP010000418.1, from coordinate 9,218 downwards.
CTGCTATACTCCGCCGTCGTTCGTCAGGAGTCCCGTGAACGAGCCCGGTCGAACCTGGGCCTACTTCGCCCTCTTCTCCGAGATCGGCCTCATCCTGCTGGTGACCACCCTGGCGGGCGTCCTCGCCGGCTACTGGATCGACAGGCAGCTCGGGTCGCTCCCGATCTTCGTCCTGGTCGGCCTGGCGGTCGGCCTCACGGCGGGGGCGGTGAGCGTATACCGGCTGATCGTCCGGTTCCTGGCGAGTTTCGAAGACTGACCGTCGCGAGCGCGGCCTCGGTGCCGCGCTCCTGTCTGCTGGAGCAAGCGTGTCGAGCGATCCGCGAGTGGCCGTGGAGGCCATCCCCGCCGCCTTGGCCCCCGCGACGGGGGCCGGTAGTCGCTACCGGAATCTCGGTCTCGTCATCGTGGCGGTCCTCGTGCTCGACGTCCTCGCCTTCCTGATCCTGCCGCCGTTCCCGAAGGGTGGGGCGAGCGGGCAGGCGTGCGACTATCCCGTCTGCTTCATCAACGGGAACCTCGAGTTCCCGCCACCGAACGTGGTCTGGGACCTCGACCCGGCTCACCCGATGGCGGAGGGCCAGCTGGTCATCACGTTCCACCCGAGCATCACCTCGACGATCCTCACGATGTGGATCGTGGCGGGTCTGCTGCTCGCGGTCGCCCTCGTCGCCACGCGCGGGATGAAGCTCATCCCGCGGGGCGTCCAGAACGTCGTCGAGTGGGGCTACGAGCTGCTGCTGAACTTCGCGACGTCGATCGGCGGCGAGGAGGCCAGGCCGTACGTCCCGCTGTACGCCGCGTTCTTCATGCTCATCCTCTTCTGCAACTGGAGCGGCCTGGTGCCGCCGGTCGGCAAGGTCGATGCGCTCCGGGCGCCGACGAGCGATGTGAACATCACGATCGGCCTCGCCCTCGCGTCGTTCACCTACTTCGAGTTCCAGGGCTTCCGCAGGCACGGGATCCCCGGCTACATCGGCAAGTTCTTCCCGATCCGCGAGTTCCGCAACGGGATCGCGGCCGGCCTCATCGCCATGTTCGTCGGGCTCATCGAGCTCTTGCTCGAGTTCGTCAAGCCGGTCACGCTGGCGATGCGACTCTTCGGCAACATCTATGGCGGCGAGGTCGCGCTCGCCGTCATGACCGGCCTGACGGTCGGTCTCATCCCGGTCGCGCTGTTCGGGCTCGAGCTGATCCTGAACTTCGCGCAAGCCCTGATCTTCAGCGTCCTGACCCTCATGTTCACGCTCATCGCGATCGAGAGCCACGGCGGAGAGAACGAGCACGGCGAGGAGGCGTTCCAGCCCGCCGCGAACGAGCAGGCGGTCGCCGCCTGAGCCGCCGACGAGGCCGGCACACCGTCCACATCGGCCCAATGGCCCGGGCGATCGGCCCGGGGATAGCGGAGGAACCACCTCACATGGAGCATCTCGGAGCAGGCCTGGCCGCCCTTGGCGTGCTGGGCCCCGGCATCGGCATCGGGATCCTGGCCGGCATGTCCAGCAGCGCGATCGGGCGCAACCCCGATGCGGCGGGCCAGATCCGTGGCCTGGCGATCATCCTCGCCGCGTTCGCCGAAGGGCTCGGCGTCCTCGCGATCGTGGTCGGCCTGCTCGCCATCTTCATCAAGGCCTGACCCGGCACGGAGACCGCGGCGTGGACTTCCTGGCCGTAGCGAGCGCGACGACCCACGCGGCCGTCCCGCTGGCCGCCGAGACCGGGGGCGGCCTGACGATCAACTTCTTCTGGGTGATCGTCAGCGCCCTCAACTTCGTGGTGTTCCTGGCGATCATCTGGGTCTTCGCGTTCAAGCCGATCTCGACGATGCTCGGCGATCGCCAGGCCCGGATCGAGCAGGGGCTCAAGGACGCCGAGCAGGCCCGGCAGGACCGTGAGCATGCCGAGGCCGAGCGCCTGGCCGCCCTCCAGGAAGCCCGCCGCGAGGCCAGCGACATCCTGGCGCGGGCCCAGAAGCTCGTCGAGGAGAGCCGCGAGACCGACATCGCCGCGACCCGACAGGAGCTGGAGCGGATGCGGCTCCGGGCGGAGCGCGACATCGAAGCGGAGAAGCAGCGTGCGATCGCCGATCTCCGGGCCGAGGTCGCCGATCTCGCCCTCGCCGCAGCCGGCCGGGTCGTCGGCGAGACGATGACCGGCGATCGGCAGCGGCGCCTCGTCGAGGAGTTCCTCGCCAGCCCCGGCGAGGGACGGGGGACGTCGTCCTGATGGCCCGGCCGACGACCGCCGCACGCCGCTACGCCGAGGCTGCGTTCGAGCTCGCCAAGCGCGACGCCACCGAGGACGGGTGGCGGTTCGCGCTGCGGGCCGCGGGGCAGGCCCTCGGGACCGAGGCCGTGCTGCGGGTCGTCGAGAACCCGGCCCGACCCCTCCAGGAGCGGCTCGCCGTCGTGCGCGCCGCCCTGGCTGGCGAGGCGCTCGCCTCGACCGTCGACGCGCTCCTCGACCGCGACCCGTCGCTGAAGGCGACACCCGGCTCGATCGCCGGGATCGTACGGTCGAAGGTCGCCGGCCAGCTCGTCAACCTCGTCTCACTCCTCGTCGACCGGCGCGGCGTGTCGATGCTCCAGGCGATCTCCGCCGAATATGACGCGCTGCTGGACCGGGAGCGCGGGATCGTCCGGGCCGTCGTGACCAGCGCCGCTCCGCTCACCGACGACGAGGCCGCCGCGATCGCGGCCAAGGTCCAGGCGATGACCGGCTCGCGCATCGAGCTCCGTCGCCAGGTCGACCCGGAGCTCATCGGCGGACTCACCGTCCGGGTGGGCGACCGACTCCTCGACGCCAGCGTCCGGGGTCGCCTCGAGCGGCTCCGCCACCAGCTCTTGGCGGGCAGCCGCCAGGCCCACGGCACGGGCGCCTCGTAGGCGCCGCGCCCCAGCGGGCCGCCGAGCCCGAACGGAGAACCGATGGCCATCCGATCTGACGAGATCATCAGCATCATCAAGTCGGCGATCGACGGGTTCGACGAGACCGCGGAATCGCGGAGCGTCGGGACCGTCGTCGAGGTCGGCGACGGGATCGCCCAGGTCTTCGGCCTTGCCGGCGCCCTCGCCTCCGAGCTGATCGAGTTCCCCGGCGAGGTCATGGGCATGGCGCTCAACCTCGAGGAGGAGACCGTCGGCTGCGTCATCCTCGGCGACCCCTCGGCGATCAAGGAGGGCGACACCGCCAAGACGACCGGCCGGGTCGTCGAGGTGCCCGTGGGCCGGGAGCTGCTCGGTCGGGTGGTCGACCCTCTCGGCCGCCCGCTCGACGACAAGGGCCCGATCGACGCCGCCCGGACCCGCCCGGTCGAGCGGATCGCCCCGGGCGTCATCGTCCGGCAGCGCGTGGATACGCCCGTCCAGACCGGCATCAAGGCGATCGACGCGCTCATCCCGATCGGCCGGGGCCAGCGCGAGCTGATCATCGGCGACCGGCAGACGGGCAAGACCGCGATCGCCATCGACACGGTCATCAACCAGAAGGGCAAGGGCCTCGTCTGCATCTACGTCGCGATCGGGCAGAAGCTGTCGACCGTCGCGCAGACCGTGGCCACGCTCGAGAAGCACGGCGCGCTGGAGCACACGATCGTCGTCGTGGCCGGCGCCGAGGACCCGGCGCCCCTCCAATACCTCGCTCCGTACGCCGGCGTGGCGATGGGCGAGGAGGTCATGGAGACCGGCGTCCAGGTCGCCGGCGAGCTGGTCAAGGACGCGCTGTGCGTCTACGACGACCTGAGCAAGCACGCCTGGGCGTACCGCGAGATGGCACTCCTCCTCCGCCGGCCGCCGGGCCGCGAGGCGTACCCGGGCGATGTGTTCTACCTCCACAGCCGCCTGCTGGAGCGGGCGGCCCGCCTGAACGACGCCAGCGGCGGTGGCTCGCTGACGGCGCTGCCGATCATCGAGACGCAGGCGAACGACGTCTCCGCGTACATCCCGACGAACGTCATCAGCATCACCGACGGGCAGATCTTCCTCGAGACGGACCTGTTCAACGCCGGACAGCGGCCGGCCCTCAACATCGGCATCTCGGTCAGCCGCGTCGGCTCCGCGGCCCAGACCAAGGCGATGAAGCAGGTCGCCGCACCGCTGAAGCTCGACCTCGCCCAGTACCGGGCCCTCGCCGCCTTCGCCCAGTTCGCGTCGGACCTGGACAAGGCGACGCGCGACCAGCTGACCCGGGGCGAGAAGCTGTCCGAGGTGGTCAAGCAGCCGCAGTACCAGCCCCTCCCGGTCGAGAAGCAGGTCACCATCCTGTATGCCGCGACGAAGGGCTATCTCGACGACATCCCGACGCCGCGCGTCAGGGACTTCGAGTCGCAGCTCTACCGCTTCCTCGAGACCGAGCGGCCGCAGATCCTCGAGGAGCTCGGCCGGACCAAGGCGCTCACGGACGAGCTCGGCGCGGCCCTCGACGACGCGATCGGCGCCTTCCGGGCGTCGTTCCTCGCCTAGATCGGAGACCGTTCGAGCGTGGCCAGCCAGCGCGAGATCCGGCGCCGCATCGGTGCGGTCCGGAACATCAAGCAGATCACCCGGGCGATGCAGTTCGTGGCCGCCTCGAAGCTCAAACGCGCCCAGGACAGCACGCTCGCGGCTCGGCCGTACAGCGAGAAGATCGACGAGGTCCTGGCCGACCTGGCGGCCGTCCTCGGCGAGGAGGACCATCCGCTGTTCGCGATCCGGGAGGGCGGGACGCGTCTGATCATCCTCATCACCAGCGATCGCGGGCTGGCGGGTTCGCTGAACACGAACACCATCCGGTTCGCGGCCCGGGTCGTGACCGAGCACCCGGGCGACCTGAGGATGGTCACCGTCGGGCGCAAGGGTCGCGATGCGATGCGCCGCGCCCGCGTCCCGCTCGAGGCCCACTTCGCCGGCTTCGGCGACCGGCCCACGTTCGCCGACGTCCTGCCGCTCGCTCGGCTCGTCACCGAGGACTTCATCACCGGCACGTACAGCCAGGTCGACATCGTCTACGCTCGCTTCGTCAGCACGCTCGTCCAGCGGCCGCAGCTCGATCAGCTGCTGCCGATCCGGCCGAGCGAGGACACCGTCGGCATCCCCGGTAACCAGTTCCTCTTCGAGCCCCGCCCGGCGACCGTCCTCGAGCAGCTCCTCCCGCGCTACGTCGCGACCCGCCTCTACCAGGCGGTGCTCGAGGCCAAGGCGTCCGAGGAGTCGAGCCGGATGGTGGCGATGCGCAACGCGACCGAGAATGCCGAAGAGCTCATCGACGACCTCACGCTGGCGTACAACAAGGTCCGCCAGGCGAACATCACCCGCGAGATGGTCGAGATCGCCACCGGCGCGCGCGCGCGCTGACCCGGCGACGACGACCAGGAGGCACCACACGACGATGGCGACCGCCGCACCGACCGCGCCCGGCCGGGTCATCCAGATCACCGGCCCGGTCGTGGATATCGAGTTCCCCGCCGGCCAGCTCCCGAGCATCTACAACGCCGTCGAGATCGAGCGGGCCGGGCATGCTCCCCTGGTGTGCGAGGTCCAGCAGCATCTGGGCAACAACTGGGTCCGCAGCGTCGCGATGACCACGACGGACGGGCTGGAGCGCGGCGTCGCGGTCCGCGACACCGGCGCCGCGATCACCGTGCCGGTCGGCGAGCCCACGCTCGGCCGCGTCTTCGACGTCCTCGGCCACCCGATCGACGGGAAGGGGCCCGTCGACGCGACCCACAGCCTGCCCATCCACCGCGACGCTCCCCAGTTCGACGAGCAGACGACCGAGATCGAGGTCTTCGAGACCGGCCTGAAGGTCATCGACCTCATCTGCCCGTTCAAGAAGGGCGGCAAGGTCGGCATCTTCGGCGGCGCCGGCGTCGGCAAGACCGTCATCATCCAGGAGCTCATCCGCAACGTCGCCCAGGAGCACTCCGGCGTCTCGGTGTTCGCCGGCGTGGGGGAGCGCTCCCGCGAGGGCAACGACCTGATCCGCGAGATGACCGAGTCCGGGGTCATCGCGAAGACCGCCTTCATCTTCGGCCAGATGAACGAGCCACCGGGCGCCCGGCTGCGGGTCGGCCTGACCGGCCTGACGATGGCCGAGTACTTCCGCGACGAGGAGGGCCGCGACGTCCTCCTCTTCATCGACAACATCTTCCGGTTCACCCAGGCCGGCTCCGAGGTCTCGGCGCTCCTCGGACGGATGCCCTCGGCGGTCGGCTACCAGCCGAACCTGGCGACCGAGATGGCGGCCCTCCAGGAGCGGATCACCTCGACGAAGAAGGGCTCGATCACCTCGCTCCAGGCGGTCTTCGTCCCGGCCGACGACTACACCGACCCCGCGCCGGCGACGACGTTCGGCCACCTCGACTCGACGATCCGCCTCGAGCGGAGCATCGCCGAGCTGGGCATCTACCCGGCGGTCGATCCCCTGACCTCCACGTCGCGCGTGCTCGACCCGCTCGTGGTCGGCCTGGAGCACTACGACGTCGCCCGCGAGACGCAGCGGGTCCTGCAGCGCTTCCGCGACCTGCAGGACATCATCGCGATCCTCGGCCCGGATGAGCTGTCCGAGGAGGACAAGGCGACCGTGTCGCGGGCCCGCCGGCTGCAGCGCTTCATGAGCCAGCCGTTCTTCGTCGGGGAGGTCTTCACCGGTCGGCCGGGCGTCTACGTCCCGATCAAGGACACGGTCGCCTCGTTCAAGGAGATCCTCGAGGGCAGGACCGATACCCTTCCCGAGCAGGCATTCTTCCTTGCCGGGACCATCGACGACGTCCGGAAGAACGCGCAACGGCTGGAGAGCTGATGCCGCTCACGCTCGAGATCGTCACGCCGGAGCGCCTCGCCTACCGCGACACCGTCGACGCGGTCGTCCTGCCCGGGTCCGAGGGCGAGCTCGGCGTCCTCCCGCACCACGCGCCGCTCGTCGCGATGCTGGGCCTCGGCGAGCTGCGGATCCGCAAGGAGGGCGTCGAGGAGTCGTTCGCGATCGTCGGTGGCTTCCTCCAGGTCCGGCCCGACAAGGTCGTCGTGATGGCCGAGACGGCCGACCTGGCGTCCGAGATCGACCTCGAGCGTGCCCACGAGGCACGTCGGGAGGCCGAGCGGGCGCTCGAGACCGGCTACCACGAGGGCGCCGACCTGGCGGCCGCCCGCGCCGCGCTCCAGCAGGCGCTGCTCCGCATCCGGGTCGCCGAGCGCCGCCGGCGCGAGGGACCCCGGCGGTTCGGCTGAGCCCGGTGGCCGACGCGAAGCCGTTCCACTGGGAGTACCGCCCCGAGCCGGTCGCGCCCGAGCGCTTCGAGGTCGAGGGCGGCCGCGCCCTCGAGGGGACGGTCCGCATCAGCGGGGCGAAGAACGCGGCGCTCAAGATGCTCGCCGCGGCCACCCTCACCGGCGAACGCTGCCGGCTGACCAACATGCCCGAGATCGAGGACGTCCGCGTCCTCGCCGGGGCGCTGCGCGACCTGGGAGTCGTCGTGGACCACCCGGAGCCCAACGTCTACGAGGTCGCCGCCGGCGACGTCGACTGGCTGTTCGTGCCGCTCGAGGCCGCCGCGAAGATGCGCGCGAGCTTCATCCTGCTGGGGCCGCTCCTCGCGCGGTTCGGCCGGGTGATCATCAGCAACCCCGGCGGCGACCGGATCGGCCGGCGGCCGGTCAACCTCCATGTGGACGCGATGCGCGCCCTGGGCGCCGAGATCGAGTACCGCAACGGCTACTACTTCGCGCTGGCGCCCGGTCGGCTCCGCGGCGCCGAGGTGACGTTCCCGTTCGTCACCGTCATGGGCACGGAGAACGCCCTGCTCGCCGCGACGCTGGCCGACGGCCACACGCTCATCCGCCCGGCCGCACGCGAGCCCGAGATCGACGACCTCATCGAGTTCCTGCGCCGCATGGGCGCCGAGGTCGAGCGGACCGCGCCCGACACCATCGAGGTGGAGGGCCGCAAGCGCCTCCGCGGCGCCGAGCACCGGGTGATCCCGGATCGCATCGAGGCCGGGACGTTCGCGGTCGCCGGCGCGGTCACGGGTGGCCGGGTCCGCCTCGAGGGAGCGCCGTGCGACCTGCTCGGGTCGTTCATCGACGTCCTCGGGCGGGTCGGCGTGTCGGTCGCCTGCGGCCCGGACTGGATCGACGTCGACGGGTCGGCCCTCGACCGCTATCGCGCGTGCGACATCACGACCGCCCCGTACCCCGGCCTGGCCACCGACCTCCAGCCCCCGACGTGCGTCCTCCTCACCCGCGCGGCCGGCGTGTCGCACGTCCACGAGGAGGTGTTCGAGGATCGCCTCGAATGGCTGACGGAGCTGCGTCGGATGGGGGCCGAGGTCGAGATCGTCGACGATCACCATGCGACGATCCGGGGACCGGCCCGCCTGCAGGCGGCCGAAGTCGAGATCGGCGACCTGCGGGCCGGCGCATCGCTCATCCTGGCTGCCCTCGCGGCCGACGGGGTGTCCACCATCCACGGCGCACACCACGTCCACCGGGGCTATGAGAACATCGAGCGCAAGTTCCTGGACCTTGGCGCCAGGATCGAGCGCCTCGTGGAAGGGACCACCGTACCCAGCGCATGAAGATCGGGATCGACCTTGGCACGGCCAACGTGCTCGTCTACGTCAAGGGCAAGGGGATCGTCATCCAGGAGCCCTCGGTCGTCGCCGTGAGCGACGACAACCGCATCGTCGCCGTGGGCGAGGAGGCCCGCGAGATGATCGGGCGGACGCCCGGCAACATCCAGGCGATCCGCCCGATGAAGGACGGCGTCATCGCCGACTACGTCATCACCGAGGCGATGCTCCGGTTCTTCATCGCCAAGGCGACGAAGGGCCGGATCGGCTTCTCAAGGCCCGACGTCATGATCAGCGTGCCCGCCGGCGTCACGAGCGTCGAGAAGCGGGCCGTCCGGGACGCCGCCCTGAAGGCCGGCGCCAAGGAGGCCTTCCTCATCGAGGAGCCGCTCGCCGCGGCGATCGGGGCGAACGTCCCGATCAGCGGGCCCTCCGGCAACATGATCATCGACATCGGCGGCGGAACGAGCGAGATCGCGGTCATCGCGCTCGGCGGCATCGTCGTCTCGAACTCGCTCCGCGTCGGTGGGAACCGGTTCGACGAGGCGATCCAGGTGTACATCCGGAAGAAGTACAACCTGATGGTGGGGGACCGCACGGCGGAGGAGGTCAAGATCCAGATCGGGACCGCCCTCCCGCTCGAGCGCGAGCTCCAGCTGGAGGTCCGCGGCCG
>JAPVSP010000417.1:0-4598 GCA_047519685.1 Chloroflexota bacterium | reverse complement strand
CGGGGTCGGGCGACTATACCAGCGGGCGGGGCGGAGCCCCCCGGCCGGTCGCCCGTCGCGCGCGAGGCGGCGGCCCGGGCGGGCGATCGGCGATCCGGACGCCTCGCGGGGTCAACCCGCGTCGAGGCCGGCGGGCCGTGGCGACTCGCCGAACTGACGGGCCGGTCGCGGACCCACGGGCCCGGCGGTCGGCACCGCGACCGCGCGCTGCAGGAGGGCGAGGAAGCCCTCACTGAGCATCGCCAGGGCCGCGACGAGCACGACGCCGCCGAAGAGCATGCCGTCGTCGTTCTGGGCGATCCCGTCGACGACGTACCGGCCGAGCCCGCCCAGGGCGAAGATCGCCCCCAGGGTGGTCGTGGCGACGACCTGGACCGTCGCCGAGCGGATCCCGCCCAGCACCACCGGCATGGCCAGCGGGATCTCGATGCGCCGCAGGACCTGGCGCTCGCTGAACCCCATGCCACGCGCCGCCTCGACAAGGTCGGGATCGACCTCCCTCACCCCGACGTAGGCGTTCACGAGGACGGGGGGGATCGCCAGGATCGCCATCGACAGGATGGTCGGATAGAGGTTGAAGCCGTTGACGGGGTCGAACGCCTGGGTGACCGGCAGGATCAGGCCGATGAGGGCCAGCGAGGGCACGGCCCGCCCGACGTTGGCCAGCCCCACCGCCAGTCCCGACCCGCGGCGCGCGTGCCCGACGTACAACCCCGCGGGCAGCGCGATCGCGAGGGCGATGAGGAGCGAGACGAGCGAGATCCCGAGGTGCTCCACGAGGCGCTCGGGGATCCCGTTCGGGCCGCTCCAGTTGGCCGGGTCGACCAGCCAGCCGATGGTCGCGCCGACGATCGTCATCCCGGTGTGACCTCGACGGCCCGTGGCCGATCCCAGGGCGTGAGGCGGCGCTGGAGCCGGACGAACAGGCGGTCGAGCACGAGGGAGAGGGCGATGGTCGGGATCGCGCCGGCGTAGATCTCCGTCGGGAAGCTCCGCCGGGCGCCCTCGTAGATGAAGAACCCGAGCCCGCCCAGGGCGTCGCCGAGCGTGGCCGTGATCGTGACCAGCCCGATCGTCGACACCGACGCGATCCGTACCCCGGCGACGATCAGCGGGATGGCCAGCGGGAGCTCGACCCGGACGAGCCGCCCCAGGCCGCGGAAGCCCATGCCGTCGGCGGCCTCCCGGACGTCCGGCGGCACGGCGTCGAAGCCGGCGACGACGTTGCGGAACAGGATGACGAGCGTGTACAGGACGAGCGGGATCTCCGCGGTGACGACGCTCAGCCCGACGATCGGCACGAGGGCGGCGAACAGCGCCAGGCTCGGGATGGTGTAGACGAGCCCGGCGAAGATCGCGAACGGCGGATAGAGCCCCCGGCGCCGCGCGGCGATCACGCCCAGGGTGAAGGAGATCGCCAGGCCGAGGACCACCGCGATGGCCGACAGGTAGAGATGCTGGCCGGTGCGGTAGGCGAGCGCCGGCAGGTGATCGGCGAGCCAGCCCCAGTCGAGCATCGGTCAGGCGCGGGCCGCCGCCGCCGCCGACCGCTCGGAGGTCGCGACATCGGGTGGCAGCGGGCGACCCGAGTCCGCTCGGAACCAGTCGGCGACCATCCCCGCCGTGACGAGTCCCTGCGCTCGCCCCTCGCGGTCGACCAGGATGCCCGCCTGGACGTCCGCGTCGAGCAGCATGGAGAGCGCGTCCTTGAGGGTCGTTCGACGGTCGAACAGCGGCGACATCGGGATGGCTCGATCGGCGCCCAGGACGCCGTCCGTCGGGATCGCGCCCTGGTCGAGCCAGCCGACCGGGCGGCCCTCCGCGTCGACGAGGAGGAGGTACGGGAAGGGATCGGCCAGCATCCGCGCCCGGGACGGCCCCGCGGGCTCGCCCGCCCGTGCCGTGATGGCGGGCCGGATCGGCAGATCGCCGACCCGCGCGAGCGAGAGGCGCTTGAGGCCGCGGTCGGCACCGACGAACTGGGCGACGAACGGCGAGGCTGGCCGGGCCAGGATCTCGGCCGGCGGCCCGAACTGGGCGAGGCGGCCCCCGGCCTCCATGACGGCGACGAGGTCGCCCATCTTGATCGCCTCGTCGATGTCGTGGGTCACGAAGAGGATCGTCTTGGCCAGCTCCTCCTGGAGTCGCAGGAACTCGTTCTGGAGTCGCTCGCGGACGATCGGGTCGACCGCCCCGAACGGCTCGTCCATGAGCATGATCGGCGGATCCGCGGCCAGGGCGCGGGCGACGCCGACGCGCTGGCGCTCGCCGCCCGAGAGCTGGGCCGGGTACCGGTCGCGGTACGCGGCGGGGTCCAGGCCGACGAGGGCGAGCAGCTCCTCGGCCCGCTCCCGGCGCCGGATCGCCGGCCAGCCGAGCAGCCGCGGCACCGTCGCGACGTTCTCGCCGATCGTCTGGTGCGGGAAGAGCCCGGTCTGCTGGATGACGTAGCCGATGCTCCGCCGGAGCTCGGCGACCTCACGGCCCGCGGCGTCGTCCCCGTCGATGAGGATCCGCCCGCTGGTCGGCTCGATCAGCCGGTTGACCATCTTGAGCGACGTGGTCTTGCCGCAGCCGGACGGCCCCACGAGGACGCAGATCCGGCCGGCCGGCACCGCCAGCGAGAGGTCGTTCACGGCGCCCGGGGCGCCCTTCGCCCGGGCCGTCCGATCGTAGTGCTTCGTGACTCGGTCGAACTCGACGGTGGCCGCGCGATGCGGCACGACGGTCATGGGCGGGCGGACCTCCGGGCGTGTCCGGGACCATAGCCGATGGCGGGATCCGTCGCCATCGTGGCGAGGCAGCGGCAGCGGCCGCCTGCGGGGCGGGCTCAGCGCCTCATGAAGCCCGGCAGCTCCAGCTCCGGTCCTCGCCAGCGCGACAGCTCCTCGGTCGAGAGGCGGCCGTAGTAGTTCATGAAGTGCGCCCCCGCGTCTGCCAGCACGTCGCGGGCGCGGAGCATCGCGGGCCGCTCCCGGGCCCGCACGGCGACGACGGTCCGCCCGGTGCGGATCGCGGCCTCGTAGAGGCGGAAGTCGGGCATCTGGTCCATCGTCATGAACTGGACCATCCGCAGGAGCCGGGTCGGGAGCCCGTGCGCGGCCCCGAGCCCGTCGATCCGGTCGGCGTCCGCGTCGCCCTGGAGGATCGTGACGTCGGCCGCGACGAACCCCGCCGAGAGCAGCCGCTCCGCGGCCGCCCGGGCCGCCTCGGGGTCGTCGACGACGGCGAGGAGGTGGTCGGTGGGGTAGGTCAGCCCCCGCTCGGGCATGGCCTCAGCCGCGATCCACGAGCGGCTTCACCTCGCCGATCAGGCGCTCGATGGTCTCGACGTCGTACGGGGCCGGAAGCTCGACGGTGATCGTCTCGAAGCCGACCTCGACGCGCGATCGGATCTCCGCGGCGACTCGCTCGGGCGGGCCGATCCAGAGCCGGTCAGGCTCGCTGTCCTCGTCGCCCATCCGGTTGTGCGCGCGCTGGGCATCCCAGACGCGGCGCGCCTCCCCGGGGTCGTCCCGGATGACGATGTTGCAGCCGACCGTCCGCTCGATCGCCGCCGGGTCGCGTCCCACCACGGCGCAGTGCTCGCGCAGGACAGCGTCCTTGTGGGCGAGCGTGGGCGCATCGCCGAAGGCGTTCCACATGTCGGCGTAGCGGGCGACCGTCCGGAGCGTCTTCCTCTCACCCGAGCCGCCGATCATGATCGGCAGGTGCGCCTGCACCGGGAGCGGCTCGTGGCGCAGGTGGTCGAACGCGTAGTGCCCGCCTGGGGCCGAGGTCACCGTCTCGCCGTCGAGCAGCCCGCGGCACGCGCCGACGGCCTCGTCGAGCCAGTCGAGGCGCTGGCCGAAGCCGGAGCCGAAGTCGATGCCGTGCGCCTGGTGCTCCAGGCCGAACCAGGCGCCGCCGAGCCCAAGGATCGCCCGACCGCCGCTGATGTGGTCCAACGTCGCGACCGTCTTCGCGACCAGGCCCGGGTTGCGGAACGTGACGGCTCCGACGAGCAGGCCCAGCCGGATGCGCTCGGTCGCCATCGCCCACGCCGCGAGCGTCGTCCAGCCCTCGAAGATCGGCTGGTACGGGTCGCCCTTGATGGCGTACACGTGGTCCCAGGTCCAGAGATGCTGGTAGCCGAGCCGGTCGATCCGGCAGGCCGCGTCGAGCACCTCCGGCCAGGTGCCGGTCTGGCTCCAGAGCAGGATGCCGATCTTGAGGTCGGTCATCTTCGAGCCTCCCTCGTGGAGCGGGCAGGACGGCCGGTCGCGGGGCGGATCGGGCGGCGGGCGGCGCCGGCGGACCCGGGCCGGAGCCCCGACCTGCCAAGGGTACTCGCCCGCCGGACGGCGGACCGGAGTCCCGGGCCTTCGGCCACGAGGCGCTGTCGCGCTGCGTGGGCCGAAGGCCGAACGGCTCTGGCGAGGCCCATCCGGGCGTAGCACTTTTCAGGCGTCCGGAGTGACCGGAGGTCGGCTCGGGCGGTGTGCGCATGCCGGAGGGGAGGCACCGGATGCGACACCCGGTTCGTTGGGGGCGATCTGTGATGCCCGATCGATCTCCCGGACGGCCCGGCCGCGGTGCCTCTGTCGCCGCCTCGGCTG
>JAPVSP010000416.1:0-11420 GCA_047519685.1 Chloroflexota bacterium | reverse complement strand
GTCGCCGAGGTAGCCGCGCATCTGGCGGACCTTGTCGCTGACGCGCTCGCCGATCCCGGTCTCGACGAGGACCCGCCCGGCCGGGGTCTCCACGAGCAGGCAGTTGAGCGCCTGGAGCAGCCGGCCCTCGCCGTCGATCTCGTCGGCGACGAACCGGTCCCAGAGCAGCCGCGGCACCGGCCCGAAGAGGGCCCCGGCGTCCGACCGGAACGTGCCGGCCTGGACGAGGGCGACACGCGTCCCACCGCCGAGATCCTGGGACCAGTGGACGGCTTCGTTCATGCTCATCCGCCGATGTCGCGCCGGACGCTCAGCGGCCGCGCACGAGCCGACGGCCGGTCTCGAAGTCGCGGTGGAACTCGGAGGCCGTCGGCTCCGACTGGCCCTGGTACTTGGAGCCGAGCTCGGGGCTGCCGTACGGCCGCTCGACCGGGCTCGACATCCGGAAGAAGCTGATCTGCCCGATCCGCATCCCGCAGTAGAGCGCGATCGGCAGGTTGGCGACGTTCGACAGCTCCAGCGTCAGCGTCCCCTTCCAGCCGGGGTCGACGTAGCCGGCCGTCGAGTGGATGAGCAGGCCGAGCCGGCCGAGGGACGACTTCCCCTCCAGCCGCGCCACGAGGTCGGGGGGCAGCTCGACCCATTCGAGCGTCTGGCCGAGCACGAACTCGCCCGGGTGCAGGATGAACGGCTCGTCGTCCTCGACCCTCAGGAGCTCGGTCAGGTCCGGCTGGAGGGCTCGGACGTCGATGTACGGATAGCGGTTGTTACGGAAGACCCGGAAGCTGCGGTCGAGGTGCAGGTCGACCGACGACGGCTGGAGGTCCGACGACTCGTACGGGCGGATGACGACGCGGCCCGCGTCGAGCTCGGCCCGGATGTCGCGGTCGGAGAGGACGCTCACGCCGGCGGTCTCCTCCCGTCAGCCCCGGGCGCCGGAGCCCGGCCCGGCCCGCTCGGCGAACAAGGTGTCGACCTCCCGCTTGAGCGCCTCGAGATCCTCGAAGCTCTGGTAGACCGACGCGAAGCGGATGTAGGCGATCTGGTCGAGCTCGCGGAGCTTCTCCTGCGCGAGCTCACCGATCCGGGAGCTCGGGACCTCGGCCAGCCCGCTGCCGCGCAGCTCGGTCTCGATCTCGTCGGCAGCGCGCTCGGCGGCGTCGTCGGCGACCGGCCGACGGGTGAGCGCCTTGCCCAGCCCGGCGACCAGCTTGGCACGGTCGAACTCCTGCCGGGCACCGTCACGCTTCACGACGACGAGCCGGGCCGCCTCGATCCGCTCGTACGTGGTGAAGCGGACCCCGCAGCCCGCGCATTCGCGCCGACGGCGGATCGTCGCCGAATCGTCGAGGTCGCGCGAGTCGATGACACGGGTCTCGCGAGCGTCGCACTGTGGGCAGCGCACCGGTTGTCCGCCTGCTCGTCACGACTACCGCTTGTGGTGTGGGATGAGCGTAGCACGACATGTTGGGGTCCAGCAGGGCGCCGTCGCGACCGCCCCGGGGTCGAAGAAGCCGGCCGGCGGGTCAGCCGCTGAGCCGGCGCAGATCCCGCCGGAGCTCTCGCGGCGAGCGCCATGCGGAGGCCCGCCGGGCGTGGCGCTCGATCGCCTCGCGCGCGTGGAGCAGGTTGAGGTAGCCACGCTTGATCGACGTCTGGGCCTCGAGCTCGCGCCCACGAGGACGCGCGTCGGCCAGGATCCCGCAGCCGTGCTCGACCATCGCGAGCGCGCGGCCGGCCCGCTCGAGCTCGACGGTGACGGCGGCCCGGACCTCGAGCAGCCCGCGGGCGACCGCGAGGACCCTTGCGTCGTCGGCGAGCGACTGGACCGCCTCGGTCGCCGTCGCGAGGTCGTCGGCGATCTCCGCGGGCTCGATCTGGTGGCGCCGGACGGCGTCGATCCGACCGATGACGGGGACGAGCGCCTCGTCCACCCGGGCGGACAGCTCCGCGAGGGCGCGTCGCGAGCCGGCGGCCTCCCGGGACTCCGCCGCGACGACGCCGCTCCGCCGCAGCACGAGGTAGGCCAGCATGGCCAGGGCGACGACCAGCCCGACCGGCAGCAGGAGCAGGGCGTCAGGCATCGCGTCCTCGGCCCGCGGCCGCTAGCCCCCGCGGGCCCGGAGCGCTGCGAGCAGGGCCGGGCCGACCTCGAACAGGTCGCCGACGACGAAGAGGTCCGCGAACTCGGCGAGGGGTGCGTCCGGATCCCGGTTGATCGCGACGATCGTCTCGGCCAGCTGCATGCCGACCTTGTGCTGGATCGCACCCGAGATGCCCAGGGCGAGATAGAGCTGCGGCTTGACCGTCTTGCCCGTCTGCCCGATCTGGTGCGCGTAGTTGATCCAGCCGGAATCGACGGCGGCCCGGGTCGCCCCGACGGCACCGCCGAGCGCCGCGGCCAGCTCGCCGACGAGCCCGAAGCCCTCCTGCCCGCCGATCCCGCGGCCGCCGGCCACCACCACCCGCGCCTCCTCGATCGGCGCCTGCGCCCCGGCCTCGGCGATCCGCTCGAGGACGGGCACGGCCGGCAGCCGGAGCGGGGCCCCGACGCTCGCCGGCTCGACCGTTCCGGGGTGCGTCGCAGCCTCGGCGGTCACGGCGTTCGGACGGACCGTGACGATGCCACGCCCGTCGGCGAAGGCGGAGGTCGTGAGGAGCTTGCCCCCGAAGACGCTCATCTCGACGTTCGGGCCCGCCTCCGACCAATGGACCGCGGTGGCGTTCGCGAGGACCCCCCAGCCGAGCAGCGCCTGCAGGATCCCCGCCGTATCGCGGCCCTCCGGCCCGGCGCCCAGGAACAGGTACTCCGGCTGGTCCCGCCCGGTGAGCTCGGCGACCCGCTCCGCGATGGGCCCTGCGGCGGCGTGCTCCGCGGCCATCGGCTCGGCCACCGCGAGGACCCGCGGCAGGTACGTCGCCAGCTCGTCGGCCGCCCGGCCCGGGTCCGGGGCGACGACGACGCCGACGACGTCG
Organism: Chloroflexota bacterium; assembly: GCA_047519685.1. Taxonomy (GTDB): domain Bacteria; phylum Chloroflexota; class Limnocylindria; order Limnocylindrales; family CSP1-4; genus JAPVSP01. The sequence goes on along the minus strand of JAPVSP010000416.1, from coordinate 8,444 downwards.
CGTCCGGCGGCCGCGGCGATCCCGCGCGCGAGCGTGGCGACCTCGCCGCTGATGCGTGCCAGCGACCCGCCGCCGGTCGTCTCGGCGACGACCCAGATCGCGCCGGCCATCAGATGACCCTCCGCTCGACGAGGAAGTCCACGATCGCCGCCGCCGCCTCGGGCGCGGCTGCCCGGACCACTCGGGTCTCCCCGCGGGCGGCGGGTGGCCGCGAGTCGACGACGTGCGTCGTCGCGACCGCTCCGCCGACAGCGTGCCCGCCGAGGTCGAGATCCGAGAGCGCGACGGTGGCGAGCTCCTTCGAGCGGGCCGCCATGATCCCCTTGAGCGAGGGATAGCGAGGCTCGCCGAGGACCTGCGTGCAGCCGATGAGCGCCGGCATGGGGGCCTCGAGGACGTCGTAGCCGACCGGCGAGAGGCGGCGGACGCGGACGCGCCCGGCCGCCGGGTCCGGCTCGATGCGAGCCGCGTAGCTGAGATACGGCAGGCCGAGCAGCGTCGCGATGGCCGGGCCGACGACACCGGCCTGGCCGTCGGACGTGTCCGCGCCCGCGAGCACCAGGTCGTACTCGAGCGTCCGGAGCGCGGCGGCGAGCACTCGGGCGGTGGACAGCGTGCAGGAACCCTCGAGGACGGGATCCACGACGTGGACCGCTCGGTGGGCGCCCATCGCCAGGCCCTTGCGCAGCGTCTCGGGCGCGTTGGCCGGCGCCATCGCGAGGAGCGTCACCTCGCCGCCGTGGGCCTCGGTCAGCTTCAGGGCGGCTTCGAGCGCGTACTCGTCGTTGCCGTTGATGACGGCCGGCAAGGCGCCGCGGGCCAGGCGGCCATCCGGTCCGAGACGTTCCCCGCCCGATGCCGGATCGGGCACCGGCTTGGCCAGGACGACGATGCGCACGACGGTAAGTACCCTCCTGCAGGCATCAAGCCGGGCGAGACGGCCCGGTCGGGATCAAGCGCCGCGGCCGAGCAGCGCCCGGGCCACGACGAGGCGCTGGATCTGCTGCGTCCCCTCGTAGAGCTGGGTGATCTTCGCGTCGCGCATCATCCGCTCCACGGGATACTCGTCGATATAGCCATAGCCGCCCAGGACCTGGACCGCGTCCGTGGTGACGCGCATCGCCGCGTCGCCGCCGACCAGTTTAGCGAGCGCCGCCCACCTCGAGACGTCAGGGCCGCCCGCGTCGATCTCGACGCAGGCCGTGTAGAGCAGCTGGCGGGCGGCCTCCGTCGCGGCGTCCATGTCGGCGAGCAAGGCCGAGACCATCTGGAACTCGCCGATGGCTCGCCCGAACTGGCGACGCTCTCGGGCGTAGCGCGTCGCGACGTCCAGCGCCCCCTGGGCGATGCCGACGGCCTGAGCGGCGATCCCCGGTCGCGACCGATCGAAGGTGTCCATCGCGATCTGGAACCCGTCGCCCTCGGCGCCGATCAGGTGGTCGGCGGGGACCCGGACGCCATCGAACGCGAGCTCGGCCGTGGGCGATCCACGGATGCCCATCTTGTGCTCGAGCCGCTCGACCCTGAACCCCGGCAGGTCCGTCTCGACGACGAAGCACGACAGGCGCCGGTGGCGCGGCGCCTCCGGGTCCGTCAGGGCGAAGACCGTGAGGAGATCCGCGATCGACCCGTGGCTGATGAACCGCTTCGTCCCGCTGATGACGTACTCGTCGCCCTCCCGGACGGCGCGCGTCCGGATGGCCGAGGCGTCCGATCCGGCCTCCGCCTCGGTGAGGGCGAACGCGATGAGGCGTGTCCCGGCGGCCAGCTCCGGGAGCCAGCGAGCGCGCTGCGCCTCGGAGCCGGCCAACACGAGCGGGAGGGACGCGAGCCCATGGACCGCCAGGATGAGGCCCGAGGTCGCGCAGACGCGACTGATCTGCTCGATCGCGAGGCAGAGCGACAGGAGCTCCCCGCCGAGGCCGCCGAACCGCTCGGGGAACGGGAGCGAGAGGATGTCCTGCTCCGCGAGCAGCGCCTTGACGTCCCAGGGGAACTCGCCGGTCCGGTCGATCTCGGCGGCTCGCGGGGCGATCCGTCCGTCCGCGAGCTCGCGCACGGTGTCGCGGAGGAGCCGCTGCTCCTCGCTCAGCCGATTCCCGCCCGTGGGCGCGGAGGGGGTCACGGCTGGCATCGTAGCACCGCGGACCCCTCCCGCCCGGGCGGCGGAGAGGGCGGCTGCCGCCGGTCGGGCCGTCCGCTCGCCGGGACCGGGCTCGTCAGCTGCCGGCTCTCGCGGTACGCTCTCGCGGGGCCGGTCCGAGCCACCGGGGGATCGGGCGCGGCCTCACCTGGGAGCGCCACCATGGACAGCACCACGCTGATCGTCGGGCTGATCGCCGCCGCGATCATCGGCCTCGTCGCGATCATCCTCATCGCCGGTCGACAGCGGCGCGACGCCGAGGACCGGGACCGGGTGTCCCCGTACGGGACCTCCACGGAGGGCGAGAAGCGCTGCCCGGCCTGCGGCATGGGCAACCTCTGGACCGACAAGACGTGCGTCGCCTGCGGAGGGGCGCTGCCGGGCTAACGTCTCCGCGGTCGGGCCGCCGAGCCGGTCCCGCCTGGGCGCCGGTCGGGGTGCGGCCTTCGGCGGGATCGGTCAGACGACGGTCAGGCGCCGCTCCGGCGCGGCGGCGATCCGCTCGGCGAGGAGCTCGCTGACGTCCATCGGGACGACGCCCCCGCCTCCCTCCTGAGCCGCCGCCAGACCGTCCTTGAGCATCGTCATGCAGAACGGGCAGGCGGTGGCGACGGCCCCGGCACCGGTGTCGAGGACCTGGCGGCTGCGCTCCGCGTTGATGCGGGTCCCGCGCGTCTCCTCCATCCACATCCGACCGCCGCCGGCGCCGCAGCAGAAGGTCTGCCGGCCCGACCGCTCCATCTCGCGGATCTCCAGCCCTTCGACGGCGCCGAGGACGTCCCGCGGCGCGGCGATGACCCCGTTGTAGCGGGCGAGGTAGCACGAGTCGTGGACGGTGACCGTCCGGGCGAGTCGCTGGCCACCCGCCTCGCCCCCGCCCGTCGTGTCGGCGACCACGGCGGCGACCTCGTCCGCGGGCACGGTCCGAAGGCGGCCGGACGCGAGCAGCTCGGCCAGGTAGACCGAGTGGTGCTTGACGGCGAACGTCGCACCCAGCTGGCCGTACTCGTTGCCGAGCGAGTTGAAGCAGTGCGGGCACGCCGTGACGATCGTGCGCTCCCCCAGGCGATATCGCCGGAGCGTCTCGATGTTCGAGGTCGCCAGAAGCTGGAAGACGTACTCGTTGCCCATCCGGCGCGCGGGATCGCCGGTGCACGATTCCTCCTGGCCGAGGATGGCGAAGCGGACGCCGGCCGCATTGAGGCACGTCGCGAACGCCCGCGCGACCTTGCGGTTGCGCTCGTCGAACGCCGCCGCGCAGCCGACCCAGTAGAGGACTTCGAGCTCGTCGAGCCCGCCCGCGGCTGCCACCTCCGCGACCGTCGGGACCGCGAACGGGAGGCCTCGGGTCCAGTCCGTCCGGGCGGACGGCGGCTGGCCCCACGGGTTGGCCGGGCCTTCCATCGCCCGGAAGGCCGCCGTGAGCTCGGCCGGGAAACGGCTCTCTTCGAGGACCAGGTTCCGGCGGAGCCCCACGATCTTGTCGACGTGCTCGATCAGGACCGGGCAGGCCTCGACGCAGGCGCCGCACGTGACGCAGTCCCACACGGCGTCGTAGGGGATCGCGTGATCGACGATCGGCGTCGCCAGGCGGGCGGGGTCGGGGCGCGCGTCCTCGAGACCGTACGCCTCGCGGACCGCCGGGCCGTTCGGGATGAGGTCCACCCCGTGCTCGGCCTCGACGCTCAGCTCGCGGATCCCCATGATGAACGTCTTGGGGTTGAGGGGCTTGCCCGTGTTCCAGGCGGGGCAGGCCTCCTGGCAGCGGCCGCATTCCGTGCAGGTGAACCCGTCGAGCAGGTCCTTCGCGGTCAGGTCCGCGATGGTCCGGACCCCGAACGTGCCCTCGATCTGCTCGAGGTCCATCGCCGGCAGCCGGCCGCGCGGCCCGAGCTTGCGGAAGAAGACGTTGACGAAGCTCGTGGCGACGTGGAGATGCTTGGAGGTGGGTAGATAGCAGAGGAAGGCCGCGACGAGGACGATGTGCGTCCACCACAGGGCGACGAACGCGACCTCGTTCGGCCCGTCCCCGAGACCCCGCAGGGGGATGGCCAGCGCATCGGCGATGAACGCCCCGGCCCGGTCGCCATAGCGCGCGGCCTCGAAGGCCAGGGCGACGAGCTCGGTGGCCACGACGCCGCCGATGAGGCCCAGGATGACGAGCGCGTCCAGCGTGTACGTCAGGCGCGCCGGCCGGGTGACGAAGCGGCGCCACAGCGCGTAGGCGATCGCCGCGATGACGATCACCGCGAGGACGTTGGCCAGCGCGAGCTCGGCGGCCCACAGCGCCCCGCCGAACGGCCAGCCCACGATGGCCTGGACCAGGCCGCCGGTCACGATGTCGGCGGTCCCGATCGTCAGGACGACGAAGCCCCAGAAGATCCCGGCATGCATCAGCCCGGCCCGCCGATCGCGGAACATCCTCGTCTGGAGGAACGCGTAGCGGAGCACCCCGCCGACCCGCCGCGGCAGCTCCGCGACGAGCTCGCGACCCGCCGGGCGCGCGGCGGCCATGACGCGCGCGTGGCGCGCCATCGCCAGGACGAAGAAGCCAGCGGCACCCCAGAACAGCGGGAAGACGAGCGGGTAGGCCGGCACGTCGGCGAACGGGGCGAACATCGGCTCGGCGCCCTCCTTGGCTCAGGTCCGCTCCGGACCGATGCCCCCGGCCGGCAGGTCGCGGCGGCCGGCCGCGGCGGCGGCATGGTGATCGAACGGTCCGGCCAGCGTCTCGAGCGCATGGGCGAGGACGGGCACGATCGCCTCGAGCGACTCGAGCGCCCCCTTGGGGCTGCCCGGCAGGTTGACGACGAGCGTCCGGCCACGAACGCCGGCCAGTCCGCGCGAGAGGGCCGCCATCGGGGTATGTCGGCGGCCCTCGGCCCGCATCGCCTCCGCGAGGCCGGGGATCTCGTAGTCGAGGACCGCCGCCGTGGCTTGCGGCGTCACGTCACGGGGCGTCAGGCCGGTCCCCCCGGTCGTCACGACGAGCCGGTGGCGGGCCGCGCCGGCGACGATCGCGGCCGAGATCGCGTCGCGCTCGTCGGCCACGACCGCCCGCTCGACCGCGAAGCCGAGCGCGACGAGGCGCGCGGCGACCGCCGCCCCCGAGGTGTCCGGGCGCTCGCCGGCCGCGCTCCGATCGCTGGCGGTCAGGACGAGGGCGGAGGGTCCCTCCGCCTCGCCGCGTCCGCGGACGGCGCTCGAGTCCTCGATCAGCTCGGCCTCCGACCCTTGATCCGACCGGCGGCACGCGCCGGTCGCCCGGCTCGCCCCGGGCCGGCGCCCGCGCTCCCGGGCTCGGCCTCGCGGCGCCACTCGCCGCTCGTCCCACCGGACTTCGAGAGGAGGCGGATCGAGCGGATCTCGACGCCTCGCTCCACGCCCTTGACCATATCGTAGACGGTGAGCGCCGCGACGGCGACCGCGGTCAGGGCCTCCATCTCGACGCCGGTCGGACCCGTGGTCGCGGCCTCGGCCCGGACCCGCAGGCCGCCGACGGTCCGGTCCGGCGTCACCTGGACGAGCAGATCGGTGAGCGGAAGCGGATGGCAGAGCGGGATAAGCTCGCTGGTGCGCTTGGCGCCCATGACCCCGGCCAGCTCGGCCACGGACAGCACGTCGCCCTTCGACCCGCCGCCGTCGATGACGAGGCTCAGCGTCTCCGGCGCCAGCCCGACGATGGCCTCGGCCACCGCCCGTCGGGCCGTCGACGGCTTCCCGGAGACGTCGACCATCCTGGGCCGACCGGACCGATCGACGTGGGTGAGTCGGCGCCGCTCGGGGCGCGGTGGGGTGCGATCCATGGGACCTCCTGCGAAGGGCGGGACGACCGGACCGGGGCGGCGAGGTCGGCCTGCGGGTGGGGTCATCGGTCGAGCCACCAGAGGTCGACGGGCGTCCCGGCCGGCACGTCGCCGAGTGGCTCGGGGACGATCGCCAGGGCATCGGCGGCGGCGAGCGCTGAGAGGACGTGGCTCCCCTGCCCGCCCGCGAGCCGGACCGCCACGCGCCCATCGCTGCCGCGGAGGGGGGCGCCGTCCGCATCCCGCTCGGCGACGACCCGCAGGTAGGCGCGCCGGCCCTGGCTCTTGGTCGTGCCGTCCAGCAGGACGGCCCGATCGAGCGGCCGGAGCAGGTCGCGATGCCCGGCCAGGCGGCGGATCGCCGGCCGAACGAACAACTCGAACGTGACGAAACCCGAGACCGGGTTGCCCGGCAGCCCGAACATCGGGACGCTGCGGCCGTCGGGCGCGACAGCGGTGCCGAACGCGAACGGCTTGCCAGGCTGGACGGCGACCCGCCACAGGTCGACCCGGCCCACCGCCTCGAAGGCGAGCTTCACGACGTCGTACGGCCCCACGGACACCCCACCCGAGACGATCACGGCATCGGCGGCGGCGATCCCGCGCCGGAGCGCGTCCTCGACCCGGTCGAGGCGATCGGGGGCGATCCCCAGGGAGAGCGGCTCCGCGCCCGCCCAGGCGACCAGGGCGCGAAGGCCGGGGCCGTTGGCATCGGGGATCCCGGCCGGCCCGAGCGGCTCGCCGGGGGGTCGGACCTCGTCGCCCGTCGCCAGCACGGCGACGCGCGGCCTGCGGTGGACCGAGACCTCCGGGATGCCCGCCCCGGCCACGACGGCGATCGCAGGAGGCGTCATGACGTCACCCGGCCGCAGGAGGATCGCCCCGATCTGCAGGTCGCTGCCGCGGGTCCTGATGTTCGCGCGCGCTTCGACCGGCTCGTGGACCAGGCATGCCGCAGGCAGCGGACCACCCGCATCCCGCCCACGGGGGCCCGGCCGGTCCTCGGCGTCGAGCGGGGTCGTGAGCTCGACCTGGACCACCGCGTCGGCGCCCGGCGGGATCGGCGCGCCGGTCGCGATCCGCAGGGCCGTCGCGGGCTCGACGCGGCCGTCGGGCGCGCGCCCGGCCGCGACCTCGCCGACCACCCGGAGGCGCACCGGCCCACCGTCCGCCGCATCCCTGACGTCCGCCGACCGGATGGCGTAACCGTCCATCGCGGCGTTGTCCCAGGGCGGGAGCGACGTCGCGGCGACCGCCGCCTCGGCCAGGACCCGCCCGAGCGCGTCGGCGGCCGCGACTCGCTCGACCGCGAGCGGACCGGCCAGGGCGCCGAGGACGCCGGCCCGCGCCGCCTCGACCGAGAGGAGCTCGCTCATCTGGCGGCCCGTTCGGCACGTTCCGCCCGGCCACCCGCAGCCCGCCAGACGATCGCGGCCAGCGCGATGAGGACGACCCCGAGCGCGACCCCGCTCTCGAAGAAGAGCTGTTCGGGAAGGAGCTGGACCATCCGCGACGTCCGAGGATCGAACGTGTACGTGCCCGGCGGGAAGAACAGGCGGTGCATCAGCTCGAACGCGGCATCGAAGGCGACCACGGCGAAGACCGCCACGGCTGCCACGCCGCCGCCCAGGACCGCGGCCCCCGCTCGGACGGCCCGCCAGAAGACCGCCGATCCGCGCGTGGCTCGCCAGGCCGCGAGCAGCAGGACGGCGGCCGCGGCGACCACGACCACGGCCTCGACGACCACCCGGTGCACGTCGCGCAGGTGCTCGCGCTCGGCCGCCTCGAACACGGGCTGGCCGTCGACGGTCTGGGCGAAATCGGGCGGGCCCAGGACCACGTCGACCAGGACGGATCCGGTGACCGCGTGGACCCGGTCGGATGACCAGCCGGTCCAGGCGTCGGCTCCGGCGCGGTCCTGCGCTGGATAGAGCCACAGCGGCGTGAAGAACGGGGCCAGTCCCAGCCCGACCAGCACGAGGATCGTGGCCAGCCCCACGACGATCGACGCGAGCGGCCGGGCGACGGATGCGCGCACGCGGATCAGCGCGGCCGGCGGCCGCGCCTCACTCGTCCTCGAGCGTCTTCGCCTGCTCCCACCAGCCCTCCATCGCGAGGTCGCTTGGCGCGTCGACGCGCAGCTCGCGAGACGCCTTGTGAAGCCGGTCGCGGAAGTCCTCGAGCGAGAGCCCGAGGACGTCCTTGACCCCTTCGATGCGTGCCTGGATGAACAGCAGGTGCTCGGCCGGGCCGAAGCCGGCGAGGTTGAGCAGGAGGGCCTCGTCGCGCCAGGTCAGGACGTCGTTCGTCGAGGCATCGACCTGGTCGGCGAGGTACTGGCGGCGGGTCGGCGTCTCCGCGACCTCGAGCAGGATCCCGGTCGTGAACACACCCTGCCTCTCGAGGCGGGCGAGATGGACCGGCTCGATGCGGGTCAGCTCGGTGATCGGCGGCACGCGGGCGGGCTCCTCCTGGTCGGCGGCAGGCGACGGCTG
>JAPVSP010000415.1:0-4414 GCA_047519685.1 Chloroflexota bacterium | reverse complement strand
TAGGTTCGAATCCTACCGCCGGAGCCACTCTGTTACCGGATCCGACCGGTTAACGCGGTCGTCGGTCGTCGCCTTCCCGACGTGGACAGCCGCGAGGAGCACGACTTCCACGAGCTGGTCGAGGCGGGCCTTCGCTTGGTGGAGCTCACGGGCTCGGCGTGAGCGCGTCCTCAGGCGAACTTGCGGGTGGCCTCCCGGCGGTACGCCCAAACCGCGAGGGCCAGGAGCGCCACCGTGTAGGCGGCCAGCCAGAGGCCGCTCACCAGGCTGCTCTCGGCCGCGGCACCGATCGCGTCCCGCGCCAGCTCGGCGTAGTGGTAGGTCGGCAGGTACGGCGCTACACCGCGCACGGCGTCCGGCATCTGGTCGAGCGGGACCAGTACCCCGGACGCAAACGAGAGGCCGATGAAGGTCAGGTTGGCGATGGCGGGCGCGGAGCTGGGGCCGGCCAGGTAGGCGACTGCCAGCCCGAAGGCGATGAAGGGCAGCGCGCCCGCCAGCAGGCGAGATCCCAGCGCCAGCCAGGTCGCCGGTGCGAGCTCGATGCCGGCGAGCAGGGCCGCGGTGGCGAACAGCACTGCGACGGCCAGGATCCCGAACGCCAGGGCACCGAGGACGCGGGCCAGCAGGGAGATCCAGCCGGGCAGCGGCGCCGCGCGCATGAGGAGGTCGATCTTCTGGCTCCGCTCGAGGGCGACGGTGACTCCGAAGTTGAAGACCATGATGCTGCCCACCGCGTAGGTCCCCATCGCGGCCAGCAGGTACGCCCCGACGCTGATGGAGCCGCGCCACGTGTCGTGGGCGTGCGGCAGTACGAAGAAGAGGAACAGCATGAGGGGCATGAGCAGTCCGGTGACACTCGCCGCCGGGGTGCGCCAGAAGATCTTCGCCTGAGCCACCGACTGCGCCCAGGCCATGGGCAGCAGGGGGGCCCTCGGCCTTGCCTGGCCGTCCGTCGTGCGGGCCCCTGCCAACGACCGAACTCGTATCAGCGTGCTCACGCCGCCACCTCCCGCACCCGCGTCAGGCTGAGGAACGCCTCCTCGAGGTCCGCCCCAACGACCTCGAGATCCGTGGGCTCGACTCCTCTCCCGAAGAGCGCGCCGAGCACGGCCTCCGGCGCGTTGCTGAGGAAGCGGACCCGATCGCCTTCGACCAGGAGGCTCTCCACCGGCAATCCCGCGAAGTCGCCGGAGTCGAGGTGGCGGGCAGCCCGGAAGCTCACCCGCCTGCCCGGAACGCGGGCCTTGATCCCGGCCGGCGTGTCGTCCGCGACGATCCTCCCGCGGTCGATGACGACCACCCGCCGCGCCAGCTGGTCCGCCTCGTCCAGCAGGTGCGTCGTCAGGACGATCGTCTTGCCGTCGGAGGCAAAGCCGCGGATCGTGTCCAGGAAGGCGCGCCGGGAGGCGACGTCCATCGCCACCGTCGGCTCGTCGAGGAAGAGCGCGTCGGGATCCCCGCAGATGGCCAGCGCGAAGTAGAGGCGCTGGCGCTGCCCGCCCGACAGCCTGCTCACCGGCGTCCGGGCCACGTCATCCAGCCCGGCGTGACCGATCGCCGCGTCGGCTGGCAGCGGCTCCGGGTAGTAGGAACGGAAGAGCTCGACCAGCTCACGAACGCTGAGCTGGCCCGGGACGCCGGAGTCCTGGAGCATCGCGCCCCGGCGTGAGCGCGCCGCGCCATCGGTGGGCGGCAGCCCGAAGAGCCGCACCGCGCCGACGGTGGGGCGGCGCAACCCCAGCATCAGGCTGATCGCCGTCGTCTTGCCGGCCCCATTCGGGCCGAGGATGGCGACGACGTCCCCGGGCTCGATCGCCAGATCGATGCCGCGCAGCGCCTCCATATGCCTGTAGCTCTTCCCAACTCCCCGAAGCTCGATCGCGGCCGTAGCTTGGCCGTTGGACCCCATCCCGCTCATCTCCGCTTCCAAGTCCCTCTTCGACCTTGCCCGCGCTGAGGATAAGTATGCTAGAATATAGGCGACCGTTAGCATATGACATAAGTGCTGGAAAGTCAACGGCAGTGCGCAGAAAGAGACAACTCGACGATCCGCGAGCCCTGGGCGACCCGGCCATGGGCTCGGTGATCTTCGCCTTGGGCATGGCCGGCCCGGAGCGGGGATCTCTGCCAGGTCCCGTACTCGTCGCGCTGCTCGGGACGCTCGGGATCGGCGAGCGGGCGGCGCGGGCGACGATCCTGCGCATGCGCCGGGACGGACGGCTCGCCTCGGTCCGGAACGGGCGCGTCGTGGAGTACGCGCTGACCGCTCCCTCGCTCGCGCTGTCTGCCGAGGTCCTGACGCCGGTCATCGGGCCGCGTCCCGCCTGGAGCGGCCTCTTCCACGGCTTGCTCTTCTCGATCCCGGAGCGCCGGCGCTCCTACCGCGACGCGCTTCGCCGCGCCGCGCTCCTCGCCGGGTTCGGTGCGCTCCGGCCGGGGCTCCTGGTCGCCACGGAGGATCGTCGGTGGCGGCGGCTCGATCCGATCCTCGCCTCCGCACCGCCGGAAAGCCGTCTGCTCCGCGTCGAATTGCGCCTCGCGCTGGACGACGCACGCCTGGCGGCCGCCGAGGCGTGGCCGCTCGAGGCGCTGGCGCAGCGATATCGGCGGCACTTGGCCCAGGTGGAGCGGGTGACCGGGGAGGCGGGCGCGAGCCCTCCGCGCGGCGCAGCGGCCGTACGCGCGACATGGGACACCATGCAGCCGCTCTTCGCAACCGCGACCGAGGACCCCGGGCTGCCTGACGAGCTCCTCCCGCGCGACTGGCCGGGGGAAGCGATGCGGCAGGCGCTCGTCGACTTCACGGCGGTCGTCTCGCCGGGCGTGCGGGGGCATCTGGATCGGCTCCTCGGCGCCTACCCTTTGCGGGCCTGACCGAGCGGAGACCATAGCTCTTGTCACCCGACGCCTACGGCGACCCGGTGCCCGGCGTGGACGACGGCCTCACGATCCGACTCGCCCCTGGTGGGTCTCCGCGGCGCTCGGCGAGGTCGGCTCTCGGCGCGCAGACCTGGCTCGAGGTGGCATGCGTGGCTTACCTGTGCGGGAGGCTTCGAGTCGAGCCGACGTGATGAACCCTGTGCGACGATGACTTCCGACCAGGCCGGTCAGCAATCGAATACGAACCAGCACTTCTCGTTGCGCAGCCGCTGGTCGTCGAGCACGAGTTCTCGGATCTCGCTGGGGAGTTGTGCGCGCTGCCACCGGCACTCGAGGCGGCCAGCCTCATTACGCTCGTCCTCAGAGGCCGCCGCGCGTGCGGCCCTGATCGCGTAGGCCGCCGCGCCCAGCTCGTGAGCCGCCACATGCGCCACCGCGACGGCCTGTCCGGCGGCGTGAGCCGCCTCCCTCGCAGCGCCGACCACCTCTCTGGCTGCGGCGTTGGCGGCGAAGGCGGCCGTGCGGGCCTGGGTCATCGTGATCTCACCGCGCGCCCAAGCGCGCCCCAGTTCGATGGCCCGGCGCGGACGGTCGTCCCCGGGTCGCGCTTGCTCGAAGTGGTGCAGCACATGCTGCGCACAATCGGCTGCCCAGACTGCGAGAAGGTGGTGATCGGCGTCCTCAAGGGTGCCGCCGCGACGCACGGTGACGAGCCTCGGGTCTCGGATCTCCGTGAAGATGACCTGTCTACCCATTCGTGCTCCTTCCGCCCGTCGCCGCTCACCGGCTGGGTTCACGCGGCGCGCGACTCCAGTTTCCCTATCGTCGGTCGGGTCGCCTCACGCGGGCAAGCACGACGTCGGCCAGGCGGCGCTCAATCGGGCTACAGGCTCTGACTCTGCCCGGGCGCCTCGTTTCCGCGGTCACGACGGACCCGGTCCTTCCGCCACCGGACTGCCGGGATGCCGTGCAGCCGACATCCGGACGGTGCCCTCGCGTGCATGCCGGATCAGCCGTAGGACGATCATCCCGTGGGTCACGAGCAACGCCGGCACGATGACGGTGGGGATGAACCAGGCGGGACCGAGCTGGTAGTTGGTCAGGCCAACGCGGAGCCCCTGGAAGTTGGCGTTGAGCAAGTCGACGATCCCTTCGACGCTGAAGACCCAGGCCACGACTGGCGCGATCCCCAGGCCTGCCCGGAACGCCGCGATCGTGGCGAACGCCAGGACGACGGCAAGCAAGTCGCCGTAGCCCGCGGGCACCGAGAAGTCGCGAGGCAGGTTCGGGTCGACGACCGCAGGGACGAGCACCATCAGGCCGATCGTGCGAGTCGTATGGAAGAGGAGCAGCGGCGTCAGGGCGTCCCCAAGCGAGAGTCGATCGAGCCGCGGCGCCACATACCAACGCGCAACGAGCGAGAAGGTGACGAGGCTGGCGACGATGTCGATCGCCAAGACCAGATTGCTATCCATGTCGTTCTCCTCGATGAGATCCCTGAAGAAGCGCCATCACTGCGCCGCGCCGCGCC
>JAPVSP010000414.1:0-6489 GCA_047519685.1 Chloroflexota bacterium | reverse complement strand
GTCGCCGGCTACTGCTGCGTGTCCTTCCGCCCGACGGGCTGACCCGGGGCGCCCGGCCGCGGCGAGATCGACCGCTTCCGGATCGGACCGCCTCGCCATCGCGGAGGCCGCGAGATCCGCCGGCCATCGGCAGGCGTATCGGCCACTACCGGTCCAGGCCATGGATCGGGCCCCACCACTGGAGCTCCTGGATGATGGAACGATCCGACCGTCTGGCTACCCCCGCCCGGCTCGCTGGCCTCGCCGCCGCCGTCGCCCTGCTCATCGCGGCCTGCAGCGCCGGGTCCGCCGCTGTCGCCACGTCCGCGCCGCCGGCGAGCGCCGCGGCTGGCCAGGCGGCCGCCAGCGGCGCGCCGGTGGCCGCCGGCGGCTACGGCCGCTACGGCTCAGGGAGCGGGTACGGGTCGGGCGCGCCGACGCCGGCACCCTCGGCGGCCGTGTCGAGCGGCACGAGCGGCACGATCGTCGACTACGCCTTCAAGCCGGCGACGCTGACCGTGACGGTCGGGACGACGGTCACCTGGACCAACACGGGCAGCGCAGCCCACACGGTGACGGCGGACGACGGCTCGTTCGGGAGCGGCACGCTCCAGGGTGGTGCGACGTTCAGGCAGACGTTCTCGAAGGCGGGCACATATGCCTACCACTGCAGCATCCACAGCTCCATGACCGCGACGGTCGTGGTCACGAGCTAGCGCGTCCTACGCCGCCGAGGCCTGCTCGATGAGCGATTTCGCGGCGTTGATGGGGATGGCGAACCCGACACCCTGGGCGTTGCTCGCCTCTGCCGTCACGATGCCGATGACGTTGCCGGCCCCGTCGAGCAGCGGGCCGCCGCTGTTGCCCGGGTTGATCGCCGCGTCGGTCTGGATGAGGCCCGTCAGATGGGTCGAGCGAGCCCGGCCGTTGCTCACGTCGATCGAACGGTCGAGGCCGCTGACGATCCCCTGGGTCACCGTCTGGGTGAAGGTCCCGAGCGGGCTGCCGATGGCGATCGCGACCTCGCCCACGGTCAGCTTCGAGCTGTCGCCCAGCTTCGCCGGCTTGAGCCCCGTCGCGTCGGCCTTGATGACCGCCAGGTCGTGGGTGGGATCGGACGCGATGACCGTCGCCGCGACCTCCTGGCCGTCGGCGAGGGTCACGATCAGGGACTGACTGCCCGACACCACGTGGTCGTTCGTGAGGATGATCCCGTCGGCGCTGATGACGATCCCGGAGCCGACGCCGGTCGTGGGCACGGAGAAGGGCGAGAAGCCGCTGGCTCCCTCGGTGGTCACCGTCACGACCGAGTCCTTCATGGCGGCGGCGATGTCGACGATCGAGGCCGTCTGGGTCACGCTCGCCAGCGTTCCGGCCGCGGGCGTCGCAGAGGCGGTCGCGGCCGCCGGCGTCCCCCCGTCGCCTCGCGGCACGGCGATCTCGACGAGCCCGTAGGTCAGCATCGACGCGAGCACGGCCGATAGCGTGGCTCCGAGGACGACCGTCCGGAGCGCGCCCCGCGGCCGGGTCGGGGAGGGGCCCGGACGCGGTCCGGGAGGCGACGCCTGCGGCGTTTCGAGCGCCGGCGTCGCCGGCTCCTCGAGCGTCGGGGCGGTCGAGCCGTCCGCCGGATCGCCTTCGTAGGTCGTCGTGTCTTCGAACATGGTGGCTCCTTCGACGATCGAGCCGGCAGGCCGGTCGACTACGGTGTATCGCGCGCGGCTGAAGAGGCGCTGAAGGCCCCGAGCCGCGTCGTCGGGTGGTCGTCGGGGATCCGGCGGTCTCCCGTTCGCATGCGCCGAGTCTGGGCCCGCGAGGCTTTCGGAAGGGTTACGCGGCCGATGCGCCGGGCGAGTCGCGGCCTAGGAGCTCGTGCCAACGCCAGCGAGCGTCCGCGGCCAGCTGACTGACAGGCTCGCGCCGCCGGCCGGCGAGGTGCCGATCCGCCAGCGCCCGTTCGTCGCCCGGACGATGGCGTCCGCGATGGCCAGCCCGAGCCCGGCACCGCCGGGCGTCTCGATGCCCCGATGGAAGCGGTCGAAGATGCGCGACCGCTCCTCGGGCGGGATGCCGGGACCCGAGTCGTCGACCGTGACCGAGGCACGTCCGCCCTCGACCCCGACCGAGACCTTGACGCGGCCACCTTCCGGGGAGTACCGGCAGGCGTTGTCGAGGAGGACGCCGAGCAGCCGGTCCAGCCACTCTGGCGGTGCCGTCACGACCGTGGATCGCTCGCCCGTCTCGACGGAGAGCGCGAGGTGGCGCGCTTCCGCGACGATCCCGAACCGATCGGCCGCCTGGGTCGCGAGCACGCCGAGGTCGACTGGATCCGCGAGCGGGGCCGCGCGCCCCGCGTCGAAGCGGGCGAGCCAGAGCAGGTCGTCGACGAGGCGGCGCATCCGCCGGCTCTCGCGCTCGACCTTCTCGAACGCGGACCGATACCAGTCCGCGCTGCGGTCCTGCGCGAGCGCGAGGCTGGCGTGGGCCTCGATGACCGACAGCGGGGTCCGCAGCTCGTGCGACGCGTCTGCCGCGAACTCGACCTGTCGACGCCTCGCCAGGTCGATCGGCGAGGCCACTCGACGTCCGATCGCGAGCGCGCCGAGGAAGACGACGAGGAGCAGCGCCGGAGCGATCCCCAGCTCGGCGACGGCCAGCGTGGACTGCGCCTGGGAGACGCTGTCCAGGGTCTGGCCGACGACGACGTGGGACGTCCCGACGGCCGTGCCGGCGATGCGGACCTGGGTCCCGTTGAGCGTGATCGTCTGCGGGGCGGTCGTCTGCTGGTACTCGACCGCGAGGGTCGCGTCCGAGACGTTCGACTCCACCGAGCCGTCGGCGTTCACCGTCCAGACGAGGAGGACGGGGCCGAACGGCCGGGGCTCCGGCGGGGCCTCGAACGGTCGCCCGGGCTCCGGGCCGGGTCCGTGGGTGAAACCCTCGAGCGCGCCGCTGAGTCGGGCGTCGATCTGGCCGGTGAGGTTGGCCGTGACGAGGGCGACGACCGCGATCGCGACCGCCAGGTAGATGACCCCGACGACCGTCGCGGCGGCGAGGGCGACTCGAAAGGTGATCGAGCGAACGCTCGGCGCCGCGTGGCTCACGAGGCCTCCAGCCGGAAGCCGGCCCCCCGGACGGTGACGATCCGCGCGCCGGAGGCCGCGAGCTTGGCCCGCAGCCGGCTGAGCTGGACGTCGATGGCGTTCGAGCCGATGGGGTCCGTCTCGTCGTGCCAGGCGTGCTCGGCGATCGCCTTGCGGTCGACGACCGCCGGCGCCCGGCGAGCGAGGAGCTCGAGGATGTTGTACTCCGTGGCCGTCAGCGCGAGCGGCCGGCCTCGCGCCGTGACGGCGTGGCGCACGGGGTCGACGCTGAGGTCGCCGCGGACGATGACCGGCGCGTCCACGCCGCGGGGTCGCCGCTGGAGCGCTCGGATGCGCGCGACGAGCTCTCCGAAGTCGAAGGGCTTCACGAGGTAATCGTCGGCGCCCGCGTCGAGCCCGCGGATCCGGTCCGGCGGCGTGTCGCGAGCCGTCAGCATCAGCAGCGCGGTCGGCCGGTCGTGCCGGCGCGCCCAGGTGACGACGTCGATGCCCTCGGCTCCGGGCATCCGCCAGTCGATGACGGCGACCTCGTACTCGTAGTACCTCAGCATGTCGATGGCGTCGTCGCCCCGATCGACGGCATCGACGATGTAGCCCTGGTCCTCGAGCCCGATGACCAGAGCGTCCCGGAGACCGGGGTCGTCCTCAGCGACCAGTACTCGCATCGTTCCTGTCCACGGCTCGCGAGTATGGACCTCCCAGGGGCCGAGCCTGGCAGGGCCCGACGGCGCGCGCGTTCACGGGCCGAGCATCCAGGAGGGCACCTTTCGGTACGGTTACGAGCGGGCCGGCGGGACGGCGACATGCGCCGAGCCGGGCGGAGTTGCGTAACCGAATCGACAGGATGGGTGCGGGAACGTGGGCGCATGACGTGGCCCACCTACCGGCTCCGGCCTGATCGCACGCTGATGCGCCAATTGTCCAGCTTCGTGGTCATCGGGATCGCCAGCACCCTGGCGTATGCGGCTCTCTACCTGCTGCTCCGGCCGGTCGCCTCCGCGATCGTGGCCAACCTGCTCGCCCTCCTGATCACGGCCGTCGGCAACACCGCCGCCAACCGGCGGCTGACGTTCGCGGTCCGCGGGAGCGATGGCCTGGCGCGCGATCACTTGGCCGGGCTCCTGGCGTTCGTCATCGCCCTGGGGATCACGACGGCGTCCGTCACCGCCCTCGGGTCGATCGCGCCGGGGGCGGGACACATCGTCGAGCTCGCCGTGCTCATCGCCTCGAACGCGCTCGCCACTCTGGCCCGCTTCGTCCTCCTGCGCGCATGGATCGACCGCCCGCGTCATCTCACACCCGCTCCGAGTGGATTCGAAAGGAGCACCCGTTGAGCACGCTCGCAGGCCCGCTCCCGCTGGAGCTCGAGCACGAGGCGTCCGTCCCGGAGCGGCTGGCCGTCCGCGCCCTGGGGAGCCGTGCCGGCGAGACGGCCTGGGCGACGCCGGCGTTGGCCGGGGTGATGGCGCTTGCCGGCATCCTCTACCTCTGGGACCTGACGGTCAGCGGCTTCGCGAACGCGTACTACTCGGCGGCGGCGCAGGCCGCCTCCCAGAGCTGGACGGCGTTCTTCTTCGGCTCGGTCGATGCCGGCAGCTTCATCACGGTGGACAAGCCGCCGCTCGCGACGATGCTCATGGGCCTCTCGGTCCGGCTGTTCGGCCTCAGCTCGGCGAGCATCCTCCTGCCCGAGGCGCTCCTGGGCGTCGCGACCGTCGGCCTCCTCTTCCTCGTCGTTCGCCGGTCGTTCGGCCTCGTCGCCGGGCTCATCGCCGCCCTCGTGATGGCCCTCACCCCGGCGGCGGTCCTGATGTTCCGCTACGACAACCCGGACGCTCTGCTGACGTTCCTCCTCGTCGCGGCGGCTGGCGCCTTCCTGCGGGCGCTCGAGGACGGACGGCGGCGCTGGCTCGTCGCGGCCGCGGTCCTCATCGGGCTCGCGTTCGACACCAAGTTCCTGCAGGCGTACCTCGTGCTGCCGGGGTTCGCGCTGACGTACCTGATCGTCGCGGCGGGATCGTGGCGCCGACGGATCGTCGACCTCCTGCTCTTCGGGGTCACGACGTTCCTCGCCAGTGCCTGGTGGGTGGCGATCGTCGAGCTCACGCCGGCCGGGCTCCGTCCGTTCATCGGCGGGAGCACGACGAACTCGGCCGTCGAACTCCTGCTCGGCTATGACGGCCTCGCCCGCATCCTCGGGATCTTCGGCCTCGACCCGCGCGGTGGGTCCGACGGGGGTGGGCCCGGAGGCGCCGGGGGATTCGGCGGCTCACCCGGCCTCCTCCGGATGTTTAACGACCAGTTCGCCGGCCAGATCGGCTGGCTGCTCCCGCTCGCCCTCGTCGGCCTCGTCGCGGGGCTCTGGCTGACGCGCCATCGGGGCCGGACGGATCCGCGCCGCGCCGCCTACCTCCTGTGGGGCGGATGGCTCGTCGTCCACGTGGGGGTGTTCAGCTTCATGTCCGGGATCGTCCACTCCTACTACGTGGTCGCGCTGGCGCCCGCGATCGGCGCGCTCGTCGGGGCAGGTGTCGTGGAGCTGTGGGCGCTGCGGCAGCGCCACCGGTTCGGCGGGCTCCCGCTCGGCGTCGGGATCGTGGGGACCGGCGCGCTGGCCGCCGCGCTCCTCGGCCGCACCCCGGACTTCGCACCGGGGCTGGCCGCCGGGATCCTCGGTCTCGCCGTGGCTGCCGGGCTCATCGTGGCGCTGCCCGCGTTCGCCGTGTCGCGGCGGCTGTCCCTGGCGGCGGTGTCGGTCGGCATCGCCGCGATGCTCCTCGCGCCGGGAGCCTATGCCCTCGACACGACGGGGACGGCATACTCCGGCGGCGATCCGTCCGCCGGACCCGCGATGGCCGGCTCGGATCGCGGAGGCGCCGCCGGCGGTCCGGGCATCGGCAGCGGCTTCCCGAGCGGCCCGGGCTCGACCGGGACGTTCCCCGGTGGGGGGAGCTTCCCTGACGGGCAGGGCCTGCCGAGCGCCGGCACCGCCCCGGGCGGAGGCGGTCCGGGCGGCACGCTCGACCAGGCGACGATCGACTATCTGCTCGCGAACCGCGGCGGCGCCACCTGGCTGGTCGCCGTGAACAGCGCGAACCGGGCGGCCCCGATCCAGCTCGCGACGGGGGTCCCGGTCATGGCCATGGGCGGATTCACGGGCTCCGACCCGGCGCCGACCCTCGATCAGCTCAAGTCGTACATCGCGTCCGGGCAGCTCCGCTTCGTGCTGGTCGACGGGGGCGGCGCCTCCGCCCCGGGCGGGGTCTCGAGTGGGGTCGGGACCACCCGCGACGCCTGGGTGACGGCGACCTGCACGGCCGTCCACGCCGACTCGGGGGGTGGCGTCCTCGGCGGCGGCCTGTACGACTGCGCGGGCACCGTGGCCGCCTCCGGCTCCTGAAGGGGC
>JAPVSP010000413.1:0-2953 GCA_047519685.1 Chloroflexota bacterium | reverse complement strand
TCCCGGCGACGATGTCGAGCAGCCAGCTCGCGGCGATCGCCAGCCATGTCCAGACGAACAGGGCCGGGCCGAGGTAGTAGCGCTGGATGTCGGCGTTGGCATAGCCGGCCGCGAAGAACCAGGTGATGAGGGCGGCCGGGAGGGTGAGCAGCGCGTAGCGCGGGCGGCGCAGGGTCGTCGCGAGGAGCGCCGCCGGCACGAGGGCCGCCAGCGCGCCGAGCTCGCGCGCCATGAGCCCCGCCAGGTCCGCCAGCTTGGTCGCGGGATCGGCCAGCAGTGCCCGGGGGATATCGCCGAACTGGACGCCGAGCGCGACGTACCAGAACCCCAGGAACGTCTCCGGGTGGCCGTACACGAGGGGCGCCCGGAACAGACCGGCTCGCAGCGGGAGCTCGAGGTAGAGGACGGCCGCCACGCCCAGGACGAGCCCCGTGCAGGCGGCCACGAAGCGCGGTCGGTGGACGATCCGCGGCTCGACGGCGACGACGTAGGCGACGATCCCCGGTGCGAGGAAGGCGATGAGGCGATGGTTCGCCAGTGCGACGCCGAGGATCGCGGCGGCGACGAGGAGCCAGCGGTCCGCCCCAGCCTCGTCCCTCCGGCGGCGTCCCTCCCAGCCGACGAGCGTGAGCAGGAGGAGGGCGACGAGCGCGAGATGGAGGGCGTGTGCGTCGGCCAGCGTGCCGATCCGCCAGACGATGGGTGTGGTGGCAAGGCCGAGGCCGGCGACCACGCCGAGGAGGAGTCGACCAGTGAGTGCGCGGGCGAGCCCGGCGGTCGCCGCCGCCGCGACTCCCAGCAGGATCGCCGACAGGAGGTCCATGCGGAACGCTGGCGACCCGAGCGGTGCCAGGAGGACCGAGGCGAACCAGCCGAGGATCGTGTACGCGGGGAACCCCGTCGGGTGGAGGGTGCCGAGGATCGGTGGGACCGTCTGGAACTCGGCCGTGTCCCATGTCGACACGTCGGCCAGGAGCGTCGCCCGCGCGAGCGCGAAGGCGACGACCCCGACACAGAGGATCGCGATCGCCCCGAAGGCGGCGACCGGCGCCCGCCCGGGCGCGCACGCGTCGACGCCGGGCGGGACCCGGCCGCTCACGTCGTCACCAGCCCAGGATGTGGCCCCAGGCCACGCCCCACGCGTTCACCGCGATCGAGATGGCCAGGAGGGCCAGCCCGAGCCGGGTCAGGCCGCCCAGCCGCTCCATCCCGAGCGCGACGACGAGGAGCAGGAACGGGATGAAGTCGTTCGAGAACCGGTAGCCGAACTGCACCCAGCCCTGCGAGAAGTGCATGAGGTCGGCGACCGCGATGAGCAGGACCGACAGGATCGCGCCGGTGACCAGGCGCCCGCGCCCCCAGCCGCGGATCGCCGGCACGCCGAGGAGCAGGACCGGGCTCGTCAGCAGCAGACTCATCCCGTCGGCACGCGGCCGGATGACCGAGCAGGTCGGATCGAACAGCCCACGACCCACCGCGCCCGGATCACAGGGCGGGAGGATCTCCGGGAGGTTGAGGAGCATGAGCCGGAGGTTCTGGAGGATGTAGCGGGGATCCTCGAGCGACCAGTCGGCGTGGTACTCGAGGTACGGGAACAGCCTGGGGTAGAAGCCGATCTCGGTCTGGTAGAGGTGGTCGTAGACCGGGTTGAAGAGGTGGCCCGTCGAGACGAGGTTGTAGGCGAGCAGGCCCGCCAG
Organism: Chloroflexota bacterium; assembly: GCA_047519685.1. Taxonomy (GTDB): domain Bacteria; phylum Chloroflexota; class Limnocylindria; order Limnocylindrales; family CSP1-4; genus JAPVSP01. The sequence goes on along the minus strand of JAPVSP010000413.1, from coordinate 1,256 downwards.
CGGGACGGCCGCGCCGACGGCCGCCGACGCCCCGCGTCGGAGCCAGCTGCTGCCGCCGCCGACGAGGACCAGGAACGGGAACCCCAGCGCGACCGTGAGACGTGCGGTCGCCGCTAGGCCCAGGCAGAAGCCGGCCAGGACCTGTCGCCCGTCGAGCGGGATGGCCGTCCACCAGGGGCTGGACGCTGGCCTCGCGAGCGACGAGGCCGCGCTCATCGGGCCGGCTCGCTCGGAGGTCGCACCCGAAGCGGCCTCGGCCGCCGAGGGCTGGCCGCGGTCGAGCGGATCCTCCCAGCCGTCATGGGCGGCGTTCGCGACCGCCCGCGGGTCCCCGTCGAGCGCCAGCGCGATCGCCAGGAACGTGAGCCCGACCGCCACGACGTGGGCGAGGTACCACGTGGACCCGAGCTCGGCGGCGTACCAGAAGACCGTCCCGAGCCCGAAGGCGACCGCGGTCGCCAGACGGACGGCGGGGCGGACCGGCAGGCGGCCGAGGACCCAGAACGCGATCCCCACGTCGATGGCTCCGATGATCGTCGCGACCAGCTGGGCGTTGGTCGTCAGCCCGAAGAGCGCGACGAACGGCAGCAGCACGACGGCCGGCAGCGGCGGGAATGGGATGAGCGCCCGATCGGTCGCCTGGCCGGAGCCGTCGGCGACCTCCAGGACGTCCTGGAAGTAGAAGTCGCTGGCGCCCAGGCCATCGCCCGGGTAGACCGGGTAGCGGATGGCGGCCCGACCCTCGAGCCAGGCGGACGCCTGCCAGACGAAGTGGTTGTAGAAGTTCTCGCGGACCGGGTTGCTGATGCCGTAGACGACGAGCATCAGGAAGACGACGGCGAGGCCGGTCCCCCACGCCGAGCGCGCCGCCCGCGGCTCCGCCCGGGGGCCGTCGAGGCCGGTCGAGACCCGACCCTGTGCTAGACTCCGGTCCACCTCAGCGCTCGTGCAGGAGGCCGTACCGCGTGTCGGGCCCCGAAACGGGCCAGCCCGATCGGGTCGCGAGCGGGCCGTCCACGTGGACGCGACGTACAGCGGGCGCGCTCGCGAGCCTGCTCGTGGCCGGGCTCGCCCTCCGCCTCATCATCGCATACCTCCTCCCCGGCTCCGGCTTCGCCGTCGATCTCAACGCGTTCCACTACTGGGCCGCCAACCTCGCCGAGCAGGGGATGCGGGGCTTCTACGATCGGCCCTTCTTCCACGATTACACGCCCGGCTACCTGTATGTCCTCTGGGCGCTCGGGTACGTGGGCATG
>JAPVSP010000412.1:0-10938 GCA_047519685.1 Chloroflexota bacterium | reverse complement strand
GCGATCCGGGCCAGCTCGTCCTGGATCCCGGGCGGCAGGACGGCCCCGGTGGGATTGCAGGGGTAGCCGAGGAAGAGCGCCTTCGTGCGCGGCGTGATCGCCGCCTCGACGGCCCCCGGATCGAGCGCGAAGTCGTCCTCGAAGCGGGTCGCCACGTGGCGCACGACGCCGCCCGCGAAGACGATCGCCGGGACGTACGCGACGTAGGACGGCTCGTGGAGGATGACCTCGTCGCCCGGATCGCAGGTCGCCCGCAGGGCGAGGTCCACGGCCTCCGAGGCGCCGACCGTGATGAGGATCTCGGTCGCCGGGTCGTAGCTCACGCCATACCGCCGCTCGAGATGCGCCGAGAGCGCCCGCCGCAGCTCGAGCGTGCCGTAGTTGCTCGTGTAGTGCGTCCGGCCCTCGCGCAGGCTCTCGACCCCGGCCTCGACGATGACCCGGGGGGTGTCGAAGTCGGGCTCACCCACCCCGAGGCTGATCGCGTCCGGCATGGCGGCCGCGATGTCGAAGAAGCGCCGGATCCCGGACGGCGGGACGAGGCGGACGCGCTCGGCCAGGGCGCGTTCGGCGAGCGGCGGACGGGGCGCGGTCCGATCGGGTCGGGTCACCGGCCGAGTATACGAGGGCCTCCGGGCGCGGACATCCACGCCGGTCATGCCGGCTCCGGCCGGGCCGTGGCGATCGGCACGGATGGACGCCGACAGGTCCTCATCCAGGCAGGTCGAGAACGACGCCACCGTCCGCCACCGGTCCTGCGGACCGGTCGTCACCGCGGGACCGGGCTGGCGGTGTCGGCCCGGTCCCTTCAGGCGGGCGACGACGCGGCGGCCGCCCGCTCGGCGGGCGTGGGCGCGGACGGATCGGCCGCCGCCGCGAGCTCGGCTGGCTCGCGCGCCCGCCAGTCGGCATCCGCCGTGATCGCCTCGTAGGCGCGGGCGAGGCGGAGCAGCTCGAGCTCGCGCCAGGGGCCGCCGATGAGCTGGAGCCCGACCGGCAGCCCCTCGGACAGCCCGCACGGGATCGACATGCCAGGCAGGCCGGCCATGTTGACGGGGAGCGTGCAGGCGTCCGACAGGTACATCGCGACCGGGTCGGCCAGCCGCGCGCCGAAGGGGAACGCGACGCTCGGGCTCGTCGGGGCGACGATCGCGTCGAAGCCAGCCAGCCAGACGGCGTCGAAGTCGCCGTGGATGAGCGTCCGGACCTTCTGGGCCTTCAGGTAGTACGCGTCGTAGTAGCCAGCCGACAGCGCGTACGTCCCGAGCATGATCCGGCGCTTGACCTCGGAGCCGAAGGATCGCCCGCGGGTCTCCAGGTAGTCGCCGAGGACGTCCCCCGGACCCAGTCGCGGGCCGTAGCGGACCCCGTCATAGCGGGCGAGGTTCGCCGAGGCCTCCGCCGGGGCGACGATGTAGTAGGTCGCCAGGCCGTACGCGGTGTGCGGCAGGCTGACCTCCTTGACGATCGCCCCCGCTGCCTCGAGCGTCGCGACGGCCTCGCGGACCCGCGCCTCGACCCCGGGCTCCATGCCGGCGACGAAGTACTCGCGGGGCAGGGCCAGGCGCCGGCCGCGCAGCCACGACGCGGCCTCGTCGTCGCCAGCCGGCAGGCCCAGCAGCTCGGGCGGGACCGGGACGGGCGCCGAGGTCGAGTCCCGCTCGTCGCGCCCGGCGATCGCGTGCAGCAGCATCGCCGCGTCGCGCGCGTCGCGCGCGAACGGGCCGATCTGGTCGAGCGACGACGCGAACGCGACGATGCCGTAGCGGCTCACCCGGCCGTAGGTCGGCTTCAGCCCCACGATGCCGCACAGCGCGGCCGGCTGGCGGATCGACCCGCCCGTATCGGTGCCGATACTCAGCGGGACGTGGTAGGCGGCGACGGCGGCGGCCGAGCCGCCGCTGCTCCCGCCTGGCACCCGGCCGAGCTCCCACGGGTTGGCGGTCGGCCCATAGGCGGAGAACTCGGTCGATGAGCCCATCGCGAACTCGTCCATGTTCGTCTTCCCGAGCACCACCGCGCCGGCCGCCCGCAGGCGCTCCGTGATGTGCGCGTCATACGGGGCGACGTAGCCCTCGAGGATCCGCGAGCCGGCGGTGCACTGTCCGCCGGCGACCGAGACGAGGTCCTTGAGCGCGACGGGCACGCCGGTCAGGGGGTGGAGCCGGGCGAGGGCCTCGGAGCCCTCCCGGCGAGCCGCAGCCAGTCGTCGATCCGCCGCCTCCGCCTCGGTCAACGCCCGGGACCGATCCAGGACGAGCCAGGCGTGCAGGGCGCGGTCGGTCCGATCCGCCTCGTCGAGGTGTGCCTCCACGAGCGTCCGCGACGACACCTCGCCCGTCCGTAGTCGGTCGGCCATCTCGTGGGCGGTGAGCCGGGTCGGATCGTTCATCCGTGCGTCGTGTCCGGATCCGGGTCCCGGCGCGGCCTCGCGCTCACTCGCCGAGGATCGGCGGGACGACGATGAACCCGTCCAGGTGCCCGGCGGCGTTCCCCACGACCGCCGCGACCGGCAGCGAGGGACCGACCGTGTCGTCACGCAGGATGTTCTCGAGCTCGATCGTCTGGGCCGTCGGCGGGATCGCCGCCGTGTCGAGCCGGGCCAGGATCGCGTACTGGTCGAGGATGTGGTTGAGCTGGCCCTCGAGCCGAGCGAGCTCGTCCTCGGTCAGGCCAAGCCTGGCGAGATGCGCGACGTGCTCGACGTCGGCGCGGGAGAGTCCGGGCATGCGCCGATGATAGCCGACGGCCTCGAGCGGCCGGCCCGGAACGTCGCACGGGCGCCACTCGCCCGGCGGCCGGCGGCGGTCGGGGGTCGGTTCAACTGCGCGGTCGGCCGACGAGCCGGGCGCGCAGGACGAGCGACGGCCCCGGCGCCAGCGGCTGGCTCAGCCCTCGGGCGCCCCGCCCGCCAGCAGACGCCGGAACGCGGCCTCGTCGAGGACCGGCACGCCGAGCTGCTGGGCCCGGTCCAGCTTCGAGCCCGCCCCCGGTCCGGCCACCACGTAGTCCGTCTTCTTGCTGACCGAGCCCGCCGGGTGCCCGCCGGCAGCGCGGATCGCATCCTCCGCCGCCTGGCGACTGAAGCCCTCCAGCGAGCCGGTCACGACGACCGTCCTGCCGACGAGCGGGCCCTCGGTCGGGGCCGCGACCCGCTGCGGTGGCCGCTCCGGCTCGACCCCCGCCGCCACGAGGTCGTCGAGGATCTCGCGAGTCGCCTCGTCCGAGAAGTAGCGAGCGACGCTGGCGGCGACGGTCGGCCCGATCCCCGGTACCTCGGCGAACCGTTCCGGCGCCGTCTCCGCCGTCTGGCGCAGGAACCGCGCGACCCGGGCGAACCAGCCGGCGCCCCCGCCCATCGGCTCGTCCCCGCCCGGCGGGACCTGCTCGGCCAGCCAGCTCGCCAGGTCGGTCGCGGTGGACTCGCCGACCTGCGGGATGCCGAGCGCGTTGAGGATCCGTCCGAGCGGGCGCCGGCGGGAGCGCTCGATCGCCCGGTGCAGGTTCTCGGCGCTCTTGCGCGCGAACCGTTCGAGCGATTCGAGCTGCTCGGCCGTGAGCCGATAGAAGTCGCCGCGGCGCTGGACCATCCCGCGCTGGAGGAGCTGCTGGAGCACGACCCAGCCGGCCCCCTCGATGTCCATCCCGCCCCGCCCCACGAAGTGGCCGTACTCCTGGGCGACCCGGGCCGGGCAGGCCGGGTTCGGGCAGTAGTGGCGGACGGCGCCCTCGTCGCGGACGATCCGCGTCTCGCAGACCGGGCAGCGCTCGGGCATCTCGAACTCGCGCTCGTCGCCCGTCCGACGCTCGGGCAGCGGCCGGACGACCTCGGGGATCACGTCGCCGGCCTTCTGGAGGATGACCTGGTCGCCGATCCGGATGTCCTTCCGGCGGACCTCGTCGAGGTTGTGGAGCGTGGCCCGCGACACGGTCGAGCCCGCGACCTTCACCGGGCGGAGGTGCGCGACGGGCGTCAGGGTGCCCGTCCGCCCCACGTACGGCACGATGTCCTCGAGGAGCGTCTCGACCTGCTCGGGCGGGAACTTGAAGGCGATCGCCCAGCGGGGCGCGCGTGCGACCATCCCGAGCCGCGCCTGCTGGTCGAACCGGTCGACCTTCACGACGACGCCGTCGGTCTCGTACGACAGCTCGTGGCGCGCCTCCCGCCAGCGCTCGAGGAAGGCGATGACACCCTCGATGTCCAGGCCGGCCTGCCGCGCCGGGTCCACGGCGAAGCCGAGCCGCTCGAGCCGGTCGAGCGCGGCCGACTGGCGGTCCACCCGACCGATCGGCGAGGCCTCGCTCACGGCCTCGGAGCCGCCCGGCGGCCCCTCGCCGAACAGCGTCCCCTGCGCGCTCTCGCCGCCCTCGAGAAGCTGGTACAGCCAGGCCGAGAGCCGCCGGCTCGAGGTGACAGCCGGGTCGAGCTGGCGGAGCGAGCCCGCGCCGCTGTTCCGCGGATTCGCATACAGCGGCAGGCCGGCCTCCTCGCGCTCGGCGTTGATCCGGGCGAACTCGGCTTTCGGCATGTAGACCTCGCCCCGCGCCTCGAGCGTGGCGGGCTCGGCCAGCCGCTCCGGGATGGCCTCGATCGTCCGGAGGTTCGCCGTCACGTCCTCACCGGTGGTCCCGTCGCCGCGCGTGGCGCCCTGCACGAACCGGCCGCGCTCATAGCGCAACGCGACGGCCAGGCCGTCGATCTTCAGCTCGGCGACGTACTGCAGCTCGGGGGCTCGCTCGGGCGCCGCCGGCAGACCCAGGCCCCGCCGGACTCGGGCGTCGAACGCACGCAGCTCCTCGGCGCTGAACGCGTTCGACAGCGAGAGCATCGGCCGGCTGTGGCGGACCTCGGCGAACGTCCCCGACGGAGCACCGCCCACCCGCTGGGTCGGCGAGTCGGGAGTGACGAGCAACGGCCAGGCGGTCTCGAGGGCGACGAGCTCGCGGAACAGCGCGTCGTACTCCGCGTCGCTCAGCTCCGGGGCATCCTCCTCGTAGTAGAGGCGGTTCGCGCGGGCCACGGCCGCGGCCAGCTCCGCGTGCCGGGCTCGCGCCACCTCCTCGCCGAGGGCGCGAGCGGCCTCGACGAGGCCCGGATCGACGGGGACCAGCGTCACCCGATGTGCTCCCTGAGCACGTCCGCCGGCGTCGGGGTCCCGAGCAGGGCCATCGCCCGCTCGAGCTCGTCGCGGACGATCGCCAGGACGCGAGCCACGCCGGCCACGCCACCGGCCGCGAGCCCCCAGATGACGGGCCGACCGAGCAGGACCCCCTCCGCACCGAGCCCGAGGGCGATCGGGATGTCGAGGCCCCGGCGAACGCCGCCGTCGACGAGCACCTGGGCGCGTCCGGCGACCGCCTCCGCGATCGTCTCCAGGACATCCAGCGGCGCGGGCACGCGATCGAGCTGGCGGGCGCCATGGTTCGAGACGACGATGGCGTCGGCGCCGTGCTCGACGGCGAGTCGCGCGTCCTGGGGGGTCAGGATCCCCTTGAGGACGATCGGCAGGCCGGTCCAGGCTCGGATCCGCTCGATGTCCGGCCAGGTGAGGCCGACATGGCGCTGCCCGCCGAGCGCCTCGTACCCGGACTCGTCCTCCCGACCGGCACGCCCGCCGGGGAAGTTGCCGAGGGGCACGTCGAGGGCGAACCCGTGGCGCCGGTCGCGCTCGCGATGGCCGACGACCGGCAGGTCGACGGTCAGGACGATCGCCCGATAGCCGGCCGCGGCCGCCCGCTCGCAGAACGAGCGCGCGAGCCCCCGGTCGCGCTGGACGTAGAGCTGGAACCAGCGGACGCCGTCCGGCGCGGCCTCCGCCACCTCCTCGATCGACCGGCTCGACATCGTCGAGACCGTGAACGGGACCCCGGCCGCCGCCGCTGCCCGGGCGGTGGCGCACTCTGCGTCCGGGTGCGCCAGGCCGTGGGCGGCGATCGGGGCGATCGCCAGCGGCATCGCGGACGGCGAGCCCAGGAGCGTGGTCGATGGGTCGACTCGCGACACGTCGACGAGCACCCGGGGGTGGAGCCGTCGCCGGCACCAGGCCGCCTCGTTCTCGGCGAGCGACAGCTCGTCCCACGCCCCGCCGGCGACGTAGTCGAAGCCGGCCGGATGCATCCGATCGCGGGCGATCGGCTCGAGATCCGCCAGTCGGACGACCGCCTCGAGCCGGGGGTCGGCGTCCCGCGGGCGGGCGAGGACGTCGGCCGCGGGCATGGTCGACCGCGGCTCCATCGCCCGGCTACCCCACGACCTCGAGGTTCGCCAGGCTGGCCAGCATCGTCTTGCGTCCGACCGACGCGTCCCGGAACGCCACGGTCACCTCCTCGTCGTCGCGGGTCAGCCGGCTGGTCACGACGACCCCGTCGCCGAACCGGAGGTGGCGGACCCGATCGCCGTCGCGATAGCGTCGTTCGCCGGGGACGATCGGGCGGGACGGGACGGAGCCCGGCGCCGCCCGGCGTCCGGACAGCTGGCCCGACCGCGCGCCGCCGGCGAACGCCTCGCGCCGGGCCGCCAGGTCGCGCGTCGGCCGGAAGCCCTCGCCGGGCGGCGGGGCGCCGGGTCGTCCGCTGCCCTGCCGATAGGCGCCACCGCCAGCCCGGACGGGCGTCCCGAACCGGCTGGTCCGGCGAGCGCCGAAGACCATCTCCAGGTCGAGCTGGTCGCCCCCGTCGGGCTCGGCGTCGAGGCGTGGCCCCACCATCAGCTCGCTCGGGATCTCCAGCAGGAAGCGCGACGGCACGGACGCCTGGCCCATCCCCCAGGTGGCGCGACGCCAGGCGTGGGAGAGGTAGAGACGGCGCTTCGCGCGGGTGATCCCGACGTAGGCGAGGCGGCGCTCCTCCTCGAGCTCCCGCTCGTCGTCGAGTGAGCGGCTGTGGGGGAAGATCCCCTCCTCCAGACCGGCGATGAACACGACCGGGAACTCCAGGCCCTTCGCCGCATGGAGGGTGATGAGCGTCACGGCGTCCGCGGCGCCCTCGTAGGCGTCCTGGTCGGCGACGAGCGCGGTCTCCTCCAGGAAGCGGTCGAGGGCGTCCTCGGGCGACAGGTCGTCGTAGCGTGTCGTGACGGCCCGGAGCTCGAGCAGGTTCGCCCAGCGCTCCTCGCCGTCCTCCGAGCCGTCGGCGAGCATCGCCCGGTAGCCGGAGACCTCGAGCGTCTCGTCGAGGAGCTCGGGCAACCCGAGCACGCCGATCCGCGATCGAAGGCGGCCGACGAGGGCCGTGAAGCCGGCGAGCGCCGCGCGGGCCCGCGGCGTCACCGCCTCGCTCTCGCCCCGGCCGGCCGCCTCGAGCGCCTCGAGATAGCCGCCGTCGCGGGCGGCGGCCAGCCCGCGGATCGCCTCCAGTGTCTTCTCGCCGATCGAGCGCGCTGGCACGTTGAGGATCCGCTCGAAGCTGACGACGTCCGTGTCGGAGCGCAGGACGCGGAGGTAGGCGAGCGCGTCCTTCACCTCGCGGCGCTGGTAGAAGCGGGTCCCGCCGACGAGCTGGTAGCGGATCCCGTAGCGGAGGAACGCCTCCTCGATCGCGCGGGACTGCGCGTTCATCCGGTACATGACCGCGACGTCCTGCGCCCGGACGGCACCCTCCTCGTCGTCGGCCCGCCGGGTCAGGATCGAGCCGCGCCCGCCGACCAGGCCCTCGACCTGGCGGGCGATCCACTCGGCCTCCTCCTCCTCGTTGTACGCCTCGAAGCGCTGGATGGGCCGGCCGCCCTCGTTGGTGGTCCAGAGCCGCTTCTCCTTGCGGGCGGCGTTGCGCGAGACGACCGCGTGCGCGGCATCGAGGATGAGCTGGGTGGAGCGGTAGTTGCGCTCGAGCTTGACGACCGTCGCGTCCGGCCAGTCCCGCTCGAAGTCGAGGATGTTCCGGATGTCGGCCCCCCGCCACGAGTAGATCGACTGGTCGTCGTCGCCCACGACACACAGGTTGTGGTGGCGAGCCGCCAGGGCCCGGACCCACAGGTACTGCGGCCGGTTCGTGTCCTGGTACTCGTCGACGTGCAGGTAGCGCCAGCGGTCCTGGTAGCGCGCGAGGACCTGGGGCGCCTCGTCGAACAGCCGGACGGCCCCGAGCAGCAGGTCGTCGAAGTCGAGGGCGCCCGCGGCGCGCAGTCGCGCCTGGTACAGGCCGGCCAGCCGGGCGACGATCCGCTCGTGGTGATTCACGGCGTGTTCCCGGAGGGCTTCGGCGTCGATCATCTCGTTCTTCGCCCGGCTGATCGCCCCCAGGATGGCCGACGGGCGGGTCTCGCCGGACGCCGGCAGATCCTCGTCGCGCAGGATCTGCTTCATCAGCTGGACCTGGTCGTCGGTGTCGTAGATGACGAACCGCCGGTCGATCCCGATCGCCTCGCCATCGCGTCGGAGGACGCGGGCACAGATGGCATGGAAGGTGCCGGCCTGGACGTCGCGGCCGGGCTCGCCGACGAGCGCGATGATCCGCTCGCGAAGCTCGGCAGCCGCGCGGTTCGTGAACGTCACCGCCAGGATCTGCCACGGCCGAACGCCCTTGATCCCGATCAGGTAGGCGACGCGATGGGCGAGCACCCGAGTCTTCCCCGAGCCGGCACCGGCGAGGATCAGCAGCGGGCCCTCGGTTGTCTCGACGGCGGTCGCCTGCTCGGTATTCAGGTTCCGGACGATCCGCTCGGCCAGGACGGCGGTGGCGGCCGCTCGCTCCTCGCGGGTCGGACCCGGCCCGGCGGACGTCGGCTCCTCGACGGGCGGCGGGCCCTCGGCCAGGAACTCCGGCTCGACGGGGATCGCCTCCGGCTCGACCACGTGCGAGGCCGCGAACCAGTGGCCCTCGTCCGCTGGAGCGAGGTCGTCGGGCACTGGCTCGGAGGGCGGTGGGATCCTGGGCACGGGTCGATTGTAGGGCGGGCGCCTCTCCCCCAGCGCCCAGGCGTTGGGCAGGGACGGCGCTCGATCGCACTCGGGAAGGGGCGCGTCGATGCACCGCGCGGCGGATCCGGGTCGAGAACGGGCCGAGGCGCCGGCTATCCTGCCCGGGTGACATCGGACGAGGATCGGTTGAAGGCGACGCTGACGGCCAGCTGGGATGCCGGCGCCTCCGACTACGATGCGACCCCACGCCACGGACTGGTCCACGACGACGAATGGGTCGCCTGGCGCCGGCTCGTGGCCGCGATGCTCGGCGACCCCTCCCACGTCGAGGTCCCGCGCCTGCGGGTCCTCGATGTCGGGACCGGGACGGGGGTGCTCGCGCTGCTCGCGGCGGAGCTCGGCCACGAGGTCACGGCCATCGACCTGTCCGGGGGGATGCTCGCCGAGGCGCGGCGCAAGGCGATGACGGCCGGGCTGGCCGTGGACTTCCGGATCGCCGACGCGGAGGCGCTGCCCGGAGAGCTGGGCGGATTCGACGCCGTGCTCTGCCGTCACCTGGTCTGGACGCTGCCCGACCCGGCGTGCGCCGTCGCCGCCTGGCGCCACGCCGCTCGCCCGGGCGGCCTCGTCGCGATCATCGACGGGCTGTACGAGCCGGCCCGCCCGCCGTTCTCATGGCTCAGCCGGCTGGCCGGTGCGATCGTCCGGCGGCGGGTCGGCCGGACCGGACGCGGCCGCCACGAGTACCCGCCCGAGGCGTATGCGCGCCTGCCGCTCTCCCGCCAGCGCGATACCCGGGCCATCGGCGCCCTGCTGCGCGACGCCGGTCTCGAGCACGTCCGGGTCCGGCCGCTGCCGGAGGTCGACCGGGTCGAGCGGGAGCACCTCGGCACGGTCGAGCGTCTGGCGGACCGCTGGCAACGCTACCTCGCCACCGGCCGCGTGCCGTCGGCCCGCACCCCACCGGCCACCTGAGTCGTGCGGCCATCGAGAACGGAACGGCCCGCCCGGGGCGGGGCGGGCCGTCGAGCTCCGGACGAGGCCCGGTCAGGGGGCCAGGGAGGGCAGGCCGAACGAGCCTTCCGACACCTGGTCCGCCGGGGGCGCCTGGATGTCGACGCTCGAATCCCAGCCGCTCAGGGTCACCGTCAACTTGAGGTTGCCCGAAGTCCCGGCGTCGGCGACGAGGACCAGCTGCGAGGGGCGCAGGTCGTTCTTGCGCACCCAGACGTCGAGCGTGCCGGTGCCCGTCATGCCGGGTGCCAGCGAGGCCAGGGGCGCGGCATCGGTGCTGTCCAGCTTCACCTGGACGTGGTAGCAGTCCGTGTCGCCGCACTTCTCGTCGGCGAGCTTGGTGGGCGGGGTCTTGAGCTTGTCGATCTGCGTCCGCAGGTCGTCGAGCATCGCCGCCGGATCGGTCGGCGAGGGGCTCGGTGAGGTCGCGCCCGACCCGCCGAGCTTCTGATACTTGTCGCCGAGCAGGCTCACCTTGAGGTAGGCCTCCTGGTCGACGGCGATGATCTCACCGGTCAGGTTGAGGAGCGACGGGGCCGTGAAGCCGATCCTGACCCGTCCACGGGCGACGTCGACGTCGCCCTCGGCGGAGGTGCCCGTCACGTCGATCGAGCCGCCACTCCCCGGCGATGCGGTCGGGGCGGACGAGGACCCGGGCAGGCCGCCGAACAACCCCCCGAGGTCGCCAAGCGCCAGCTTGCCCGAGACGTCGAGCCTGAGATGGACCGACTTGGCCTTCTGCGTCGTCTCGACGCTCTTGACCAGGATCTCCTTGGGGTCGGTCAGTGCCGGGGCAGTGCTGCCACCGCCGCAGGCCGCGGCGGCGAGCGCGCCGAGGGTCATGAGCGCGACGAGCGTCGCGCGGGCTCGGTGTGTCATGGGTCCTCCGGAGGCATGTGGTCGGCCCTAGCGTCGAGGGTACCGTGGTCACCCGTCAACCGGACGGATGTCCCACGTCCCGGGTGACGGCTCGACGTGCGACCGTGGTCCCGGAGGGCCGGACGTGCCCGATGCCGGCCGGAGATCCGGGACTGGGTAGCGAGAGGCCCGGGCCGTCGGCCCGGGC
>JAPVSP010000411.1:0-7927 GCA_047519685.1 Chloroflexota bacterium | reverse complement strand
GTCGAGCGCGACGTCCGAGAGCGAGCGAGGTGGACCATCGCGCCAGGCCCGGGTCTGTCGGCCGACATGGAGCGCGATCTGGAACAGCCGCTCGAGCACCGGGTCGAGGGAGCCTCCGGCGACATCGGCGACGGCGCCGTCGTCGCAACGGCTCGGGCACCTCGGGCCCGCGAGGTGGCGCTCCGACAGGCACCCGCGTAGCTGGTGGAGGATCTGGTCCTCGCCCACGACGACCGAGTCAAGCCCGGCGGCGACGGCGAACAGGTGCCGAGGCACGTCCCTGCCGACCAGGAGCCGGCCACCGGCCGGGAGCTCGGGGAGCTCGGGGAGCCCGGGAAGCCGGGAGCCCCGGTCATCGGGCGCCGACCCGCCGACGATGGCGTAGAGCTCGGCCCGGTGACAGGTCCGGAGGACGATCGCCCGCGGGTCGCCGGCGAGCGCCGCGGCCGCGGCCGCGAATCGCTCCCGTGCCGCGCTGGGCCCCTCGGGAGCATGGGCGACGAGCGCCGCGACGCCGAGTGGATCGCGGGGCTCGCTCATCGGCGGACCGTCCGCGGACCCGGCGGAGTGAGCGCCAGGCCACGTTCTGAGGCCGCGGCCGAACGGGCCGCACGTCGCGCCCGACGCGCCTCGAGCAGGGCGGCCTCCTGGCCCCGGACGGTCGCGACGAGCAGCTCGTCGAACGCATCCGTCGCACCGTCGATGAGCTCGGTGACGGCGGTCGTGTCCAGGCCGCGACGCCGCCCGAGGTCCGAGAGCTCGCCCAGGAACGGCCGGCGGAACCGCAGGAACACCTGGACGGCCACGCTCGCCGGGACATTGGCGATGGCCGCGGCGCGCCCGTACTCGGCGGCGGATCGAGAGGCGCCGGCCAGGTGGGCCGCCCGGGCCGCGTCGTCGGGAGCATCGAGCGCCTCCAGGAGCGCGCCCGCGATGAGGCGTCCGTGCTCCCGGAAGAGCGCCCGTTGCTCATCGGTCAGCGACCCGAGCCATGGGATCGCCGGCAGCGACGCGCCGACGGTGCGCCGATAGACGCGGCTCATCCGCTCGGGCGTCTCGCCGAGCCGCTCCATCGTCGGGCGGCGGTGGGCGGTCGGCAGCAGGGCCATGACGGCCGCCCTCGAGAAGCGACGATGCCCGCCGGGGGTCACGAACGTCTGGACGACCCCGGCGTCGGACCACCGGCGGAGGGTGCTCGCGCTGATCCCGAGCAGCTCGCTGGCCTCATGGAGGCCGATCCAGTCCGGGACGGCAGCGCGACGCTTCGACCGGATCGCCACCCTTCCCTGAACCTCCCGAATCTACCGAATCCGCCGAACCTTCCTGAACCTCGGCGAAGCTCGCGGCATGATAGGCAGCCGCTCCCGCACCGCCGACAGGGCCGACCGGCCCGGGGAGGGCACACGCTCCGCGGGCCACGCCTGTATCGACGGATACAGGGCACCATCCCGCTCGAGCAGGTGCCGGCCGCGGGTCGGTCGTCGCCCGGGGACGGCCGACGTCTCGGACGGCGGAGATCCCGACCCGCTGGACGGGACCATCGGGTCTGCGCTCCCGGTACTACCCGATGGCCTGACGTTGGCACCCCGAGCGCCGCGAACGCCTCGTCTCTGGTGACCGGCCCGCGTGCGGCCGGCGTCAGGAAGAGACGGAGGCCCGGATGGCAGACAGGGAACGGGACACCGCCCGCATGGTGGTCGCCGCACTGGCCGGCGGCGCACTGCTCGCCACGCTGGGGATCGGACCCGCGTTCGCGCACGGGGTGCCCAGCGGCGCTGCGGGGAGCGACCCGACGGAGTTCCGGCTGAGCCTGCTGGAGGTGAACCTCGACGGTGTCGCCAACGACGAGCTCGGCGACATGGTGGCGGCGATCGACGCGCTCCGGGCCGAGACCGAGGACGTCCAGGTCCAGGATCCTTCTCCGACGGCCGAGCCGTCGGACAGCCCCGACGCGCAGGAGTCGCCCGAGCCGTCCGAGACGCCCGATGCACAGGAGTCGCCAAAGGCGGCCGAGACGCCCGAGGCATCCGAGACGCCCGAGCCGTCCGAGACGCCGGACGCGACGCAGTCGGATCACACCGGCAGCGACGGCGGGTCCGGTGCCGGCGGTGGGGACACCGGCGGCGATCACTGACCCCGCCCCGGCCCAGCCGGCTGCGTGCGGATCGACGGCCCCGCCCGCAGCCGGCCCGCCGGAGGGCGCGAGGTCCTGATCGGGTCCGGGCGCCTCGATCAGAGCGGGAGGCTGGACCAGACCCGTGTCAGCCCGCCGGCTCCGCCGCGACCGAGCCGCCGTCCTCGTCGTCCGGCGCGATCTCGACGGCCCCGAGGGCGGCCAGCGGCCCACGGGCCTTGGCGCGCGTCTCCTCCCACTCGGCCGCCGGATCGCTCCGCCAGGTGATCCCGCCACCGACGTGGAGGGTCAGGCGACGGCCATCCGCGACGAGCGTGCGGATCAGGATCGACGAACCCATTGCACCGTCGGCGCCGAGCCAGACGGCCGCGCCGCAGTAGGGCCCGCGTCGGACGGGCTCGACCGCCTCGATGATCTCCATCGCCCGCACCTTCGGCGCCCCGGTCACCGAGCCGCCGGGGAAGGCGGCCGAGAGGAGGTCGAAGGCGTCGAGGCCCGGCGCCAGCCGGCCGACGACGGTCGACACGAGGTGCTGGACGCTGCCGGTGCGCTCGAGCCGGCACAGCCGCGGCACGGCCACCGACCCGGGGACGCAGACCCGGCCGAGGTCGTGGCGGTGGACGTCGACGATCATGACGTTCTCCGCGCGATCCTTCTCGCTGCCGAGCAGGGCGAGTGCCTCGCCGCGGTCCTCGGTCCGTGTCGCACCGCGTGGGCGCGTGCCCTTGATCGGCCCGGTCGCGATGCGGCCCTCGGGGCTCATCGCGAGGAAGCGCTCCGGTGACGCCGACAGGATCGCTCGGTGGCTCCCGTCCTCGGATGGATCGAGATCGAGGTAGGCGCCGAACGGCACCGGGTCGGCGGTGCCGAGCCGTTGGTACAGCGGCCAGGGGTCGCCGCTGAACGCTGCTTCCAGGCGGCGCGAGACGTTCGCCTGGTAGATCTCGCCGGCGGCGATCTCCTCCCGCACCCGTTCCACCGCCGAGATGAACGCCGCCCGCCGCAGGTTGGATCGGAACCGGATCCAGCCGTCCAGTTCGGCAGGCTCGGCCGCGGGAGCGCACGGCGGGGTCGACAGGAGCGCCCGGACACGCTCGCGGCGCTCACGCATGCGGGCGAGGTCGCCGTCGACCGCCCGAGTGACGAGCCACGACGTCCCGTCCTGCCCGTCCCAGGCGACAACCCAGTCGTAGAGCCCGAGTCGGAGCAGCGGAAGGCCCTGGTCGTCGTCCGCCAGGTCCGGCAGGCGCTCGAGCCGCCGCCCGAGATCGTACGACAGGTAGCCGGCGAGGCCGCCGGTCCAGGGCGGGGCGTCGGCGGTCCCGATTACGCCCGGATGCAGCCTTCCGAGGAGTGCACGAGCGCGGCGGAAGGGATCCGGGCCGTCGGCGGGCGCATCCTCGATCGCGACCGGGTCGGCCGAGAGGAACGTCCAGCGCGATCGACGGCCCGGGCGGTCGCCTCGCAGGAGGACGAGGCCGCCGAGGCCGCGGAGGCGCTCGGCGGCGTCGATCGGCCGCCGGCCATCAAGCTCCCGCAGGGGCTCGAGCACGACGGCCGGCTCGCGGGAAACGACAAGCACGGCCCACATCGTACGGACCGTCGGCCCGCACCGCCAGGCGCGCGGCGGCTTGTGGCCCGACCATCCGGCGCGCAGAATGCCGCCGGACCCGGCGTTCCGCATCGGGGCTCGTCCCGACCGGAAGGGGGCAGGACGCCGCGTCCCCGTGAGGCCCCGTTCGGCGCGTCTCCTCCTCCAGGGAGCGGACGGGGCCTCGCCCAGGCCGCGTGCCGTCGACCGGGTGCCGGACCGCCGATCCCGGCGCGTCGCCGCGAGGGGGGCGGCGGCGCCGACCGACCACCGGAGAGCGTTCGAAGGGCCCGAGCGGCACTTGTCCGCGACGTGCGGCACGCGCTTCATTCGATGGTCCGGATCGAGGAGACGCCATGAGAGCGTGGACCATCATCGTGCTGCTGGTGCTGGTGGGCATCGTCGGCGCATGGGCGGGGTACTGGATCGGTCACTTCGCCGGCTGGAGCAAGGATGCGGAGTGGCCCCTCAGGATCGGAGGTGGTGACGGCGCGATCCTTCTTTCGATCGGCCTGTCGTTCCTGAGCGTCATGGCGGGCCTGGGCTGGCTGCTGGTCAGGCCAGCGCTGCAGAATCGACGACTGCTGGTGACGGGGACGAGGGCCCGCGCCACGATCGTGAAGGTCTGGCGGACCGGCGTGTCGACGGGGGGCCTCGCGGGGAGCCGACGCCAGCTCGGGGTGGAGCTCCAGGTGCACCCGGCCGACCGCGCCTCGTACACGACGCGCACGACCTGCCTGGCCGATCCGGCAGCGGAGGGGAGGCTCGCGCCGGGAGCCGACGTGAACGTCTGCTACGACCCGTCCCGGCCGCGCTCGGTGGCGATCGAGGGCCCCGTGGCGGCGGCGACCGGCTGACTCGGCCGGTGGACCATCGGGCGAGCGCCGTGCCGGGTATCTCGACCGCCTCGCCCGACGAGTCGTTCGCTGACGGATGCGTCAGTCTACGTCTGAAGTCTGACTGAGATATCAGTCATCGCTACGGACGCCGCGTCTCGACGGCGCCTGGGCGATGCGCCGCGAGGACGCCCCGTGCCCCGCCCGAGCCCGTCGCCCCCGGTCCCTGGCTCGACGGCTCACGCAGCCGATCCGCCGCTGACCGCCCGCTCCCGGGCCGATCATTCCGGGCCGGCATAGGCGCCCGCCGTCTCCGGGAACATGGCCTTGATGATCTTGAAGGCCGAGATGTCGACGGTGGCGTCCATGTGCAGGTACACGGATGCGTCACGCAGGTACTTCTCGATCCCCATGTCGAGCATCGCGCCGTGCCCGCCGTGCAGCTCCAGGGCCTGGCGACACACCTCGAAGACCTCTTCCGAGGCGAAGACCTTGACCATGTTCGACAGCTTGTCGGCGTCCGCCGCGTTCTGGTCGACCGCCCGGGCCGCGTGGCGCAGGAACGCACTGACTGCGTCCAGCTTGATGGCCATCCTGGCCAGCCTGAGCGCTACCGCCTGATGCTTGATGAGGATGCGGCCACCCTGGACATGCTGCTGCACGAACCTGGCCGTGTCCTCGAAGGCAGCGATCCCCGTGCCGAGGTTCTTGGCTGCCTGGAGGATCTTGCCCGGGCGGAAGTAGACCCCCGCCTTGCCGAGCGCGTCATCCCGCACCAGGAGGTGATCCTCGGGCACCCGGCAGTCCTCGAACACGATCTCGCCGTTGTTCATGTAGCGGCCACCGATCGTCTCGTTGCAGCGGGTGACGGTCAGCCCCGGCGTGTCGCGCGGGACGAGGAAGCTGCTCGTGCCCTGGAGCATGCCGACCGCCGGGTCGGTGTTCGCGTAGACGACGTAGAGCGAGGCGTCGTACCCGTTGCTGATGTACTGCTTGCGGCCGTTGATCGTCCAGTGACCGTCGGCGAAGGTGGCCCGCGTGTCCATGTTCGACCCGGGGACGTTGTACGGCAGCCAGCGGTCCGACGCCCCCTTCGGCTCGGTCAGGCAGTGGGCCAGGAGGAACGACGGGTCCGCCATGTAGCGGGGGAACCAGCGCGCCTGGAGGTGCTCCGGAGCCACGTTCCGCAGGAGCACCGACACCTTCCACCCCTGGGCAAGCTTGTCGGCGAGACCGGCGTCCCCGCGACCGAGCTCGGTCGCGATCAGCGCGAACGTCTGCGCCTCCGTGCCCGGGTCCAGCTCCAGCCCGCCGTACCGCCCGGGCACGCCAAGCCCCCGCAGACCTGCGGCGTCGGCCTCCTCGAGGATCCTCCGCGGGAGGCGCTCGTCCGGCTCGAAGAGCCACTCCCGCTCCCGGTTGGCCCGGATGAACGGGATGACGATCCTGTCGACGTACTCGCGCGTCGTCTGCTGCATGAGTCGCTGCTCGGCGGAGAGCTCGAGCCCGTCCATCGTCATGGTCATGTCCGATCCCTCCCTGGGTCCTCCTGGGCTGTCGCCCGCCGTCAGGGCGACGCGTGGATCGATCCGCTGCGGCGGCGCTACTCGGCGGCCGGGCTCGAGGGGCCCACCTCGGGCCCGATCCAGATGGTCTGGACGTTCGTGAACTCCCGGATCCCGAACGGGCCGAGCTCGCGCCCCCAGCCGCTCCGCTTGACGCCCCCGAAGGGGAGGCGCGGGTCGGACGCGACCATCCCGTTGACGAAGACGGCGCCGGACTCGACCCTCCGGGCCAGCGCCTCGCCGAGTGCGACGTCGCCGGTCCAGATGCTCGCGCCGAGGCCGTAGTCGGACCCGTTCGCGATCGCGACCGCCTCCTCGCCGTCGGCGACCCGCCGGACGGCGGCGACCGGGCCGAACGTCTCCTCGGCCAGGACCGGCATGCCGTCGCTGACGCCGGTCAGGACCGTCGGCTCGTAGAAGTAGCCCCGCCCGGGCCTCCGCCGCCCGCCGACGAGCACCCGCGCGCCCTGCCGGACCGAGTCGTCGACCTGCCGCTCCAGCGTGTCGCGCAGGTCGGCCCGGGCGAGCGGTCCGACCTGGGTGGCGGGATCGAGCGGATCGCCGATCCTGAGCGAGGCGACCGCCCCGGCGAAGCGCTCCTCGAACTCATCGGCGACCCCGTCGGCGACGAGGAAGCGCTTCGCCGCGATGCACGACTGGCCGGTGTTCTGGTTGCGTGCCCGGACCGCGGTCGCCGCGGCGGCCGCCACGTCCGCGTCGGCGAGGACGATGAACGGGTCCGACCCACCGAGCTCGAGCACCGTCTTCTTGAGCGCCGCCCCGGCGACGGCGGCGACGCGCGCTCCGACGTCGGAGCTGCCGGTGAGGGTCACCGCGCGCACCCGACGGTCCCGGACGACCGGCTCGACGGCCGAGCCCGGCAGCAGGAGGGTGCGGAAGAGGCCAGGCGGGAAGCCCGCCTCCTCGAACGCGGAGCCGACCGCGAGCGCGCACTGGGGGATGTTCGAGGCGTGCTTGAGGAGAGCCCCGTTGCCGGCCATGAGTGCGGGAGCGGCGAACCGGAAGACCTGCCAGAACGGGTAGTTCCAGGGCATGATCGCGAGCACGACGCCGAGCGGCTCGTACGCGACGAGGCTCCGGCTCGCGTTCGTCGCGACGACCTCGTCGCCGAGGAAGCCGGCCGCCCGGTCCGCGTAGAACTCGCATGCCCACGCGCACTTCTCGATCTCGGCGACCGACTCGGCGATCGGCTTGCCCATCTCGAGTGTGATCAGGCGGGCGTAGTCGTCGCGCCGGCGGCGCAGATGCGGCGCGAGGCGGCGCATCGCGGCGGCCCGCTCGTCGAACGAGGTGCTCCGCCATGCCCGCTGCGCCGCGTCGGCCCCGGCGATCGCGGTTTCGACCTCGTCCGGCGTGGCCGCCGGGAAGCTGGCGAGGAGCGCCTCGGTGGCGGGGTCGATCGATTCGAGCCGCTCGGTCATCGGCGTATCCGCTCGCTCATCCAGTCGGCCATCGCCGGCCGGTACTTGTACGCGATGTTGTTGCACACGTGGTTGCCGTCGGGATACATGAGCAGGGTGGCGTTCGGCGCCTCGCGCACGATCCGCTCGGCCTGCTCGGGCGGGAAGAGCCGGTCCCCGGCGCCGTGGATGACGAGGAGGGGCTGGTCGACCTGCGCCAGGACGCCGTGCAGGGCGAGCGTCTTCGATCGCTCGAACGCCTCGGCCTCGTCCCGCGACTTCGTGTAGAAGACGTAGCCCCCCTTCGTCAGCGGGTTCAGCGCCGCCCAGCACTCGGAGAGGTCGTACGGGCCGGCGAGTGCGACCAGCGCCCGGATCCG
>JAPVSP010000410.1:0-14541 GCA_047519685.1 Chloroflexota bacterium | reverse complement strand
GTGCTGCGCACGGAGCTCGAGCGTGAATACGTGACCATCTACCACCGCCCGGATCGGCTCGTGGATGTCGAGCCGGCCGGCGAGTTGAGCGAGGCCGACCTGGTCGCGCGCCTGCGCGAGCTGTCGTCCTGACACCGGAGCGACCGGAGGCGATCGATGGCCGACATCGTCCTGCGGCCGGGTGAGCCCGGCCTGGAGTGGTTCGGGACCCAGCTTCCCGCCGACGTGCGCGGGCGGCTCACGGAGCTCGCCCGGGTCCGCGAGTACGAGGCTGGCGACGAGCTGTTCCGCGAGGGCGAGGAGGCGAGGGAGTTCGGGGTCGTCCGGCGCGGCCGGGTCGCCCTCCGCACGCTCGTCCCGGAGCGCGGCATGGTGACCATCCTCACCGTCGAGCCCGGCGACATCATCGGCTGGTCCTCCCTCGTCCCGCCGTATCGATGGACCTCCACCGCCGAGGCGCTCGAACCGGTCGAAGTCCTGACGTTCGAGGGGGCGGCGCTCCGCGGCGTGCTGCGGTCCGACTGCAACTTCGCCAGCGTCGTCTACCCGCGGCTCCTGCAGGCGGTCACGCGCCGCCTCATCGGCACGCGCATGCAGCTCCTCGACCTGTTCGCGAGCACGGACAACGCCCCCTGGTGAGCTCGGCGGCGGTCGGCCCGCCAGGGGCGAGGCCCGGGGAGGCCGCCACGAAGGCGCTCGGGCCGAACGGCCGGTCCGCCACGGGACCGGCCGCCGGCGGCCCGGGCCGCTCGGCACGAAGGGCCGGCGACCGCTGGCCCTGCCGCCGTGCGACGCCCGGGCGGACGATGGCGTCGTCCGGATGCAGTCGCGGAGTACACGCGTGAGCGATGTCATCGGCACGCAGGCCGCCTTCGCGTCGGCCTTCGGCCACGCACCGAACGGCTCGTGGTTCCTGGCCCGGGCCAACCTCCAGGTCCTCATCGACCTCCTCCGCGAGGATGGCCGGACGGTCATCGGTCCGACGGTGCTCGACGGGGCGGTGACCCTCGACGAGATCCGCTCGACCGACGACCTGCCGGTCGGTCGGCGGGACACCCAGGCGCCCGGGCGGTACCGGCTCTCGAGGGATGGCAGCGACCGCGTCTTCGACTTCACGGTGGGGCCGTCGAGCCCCAAGCGGTGGACGTTCCCCTCGCGTGTCCCGCTGACCGTCGCCCGCCGGGAGGAGGGGGCCGTCCGCTTCGACACCGCGCGCTCGGACCCTCCGCGGGTGGCCTTCATCGGCGTCCGGGCCTGCGAGCTCGCCGCTCTCGGGATCCAGGACCGGGTGTTCCTGGGCGGGGATTTCACGGATGAGGACTACCGCGCGCGCCGCGCCGCCACGTTCGTCGTCGCGGTGGAGTGCGCCGTGGCCGGCGGCACCTGCTTCTGCACCTCGATGGGGACCGGGCCGGCGGTGCGCAACGGTGCCGACCTCGTCCTCTCGGAGCTCGACGACGGCTTCGTCGTTCGCGCCGGCTCCGCCGGTGGGGCCGACCTGCTCGCCCGGCTCCCCCTGAAGGCCGCGACGCCCGACCAGCTCAATCGGGCCCGCGTGCAGGTGGAGGCGGTCGCCGAGGCGATCGGCGACCCCGTCCCGACGGAGGGGCTCCACGATCGGCTGCTGGCCCAGTGGGATAGCCCGCGCTGGCTGAGGATCGCCGAGCGGTGCATGACCTGCGCCAACTGCACGCTCGTCTGCCCGACCTGCTTCTGCAGCAGCGTCACCCAGCGCTCCGACCTCGACGGGACGCTGAACACCAACGAGCGGATCTGGGACAGCTGCTTCACGCTCGGCTTCGCCAAGGTCGCCGGCGGCAACTTCCGGAGTCGCGCCCGGGACCGCTACCGTCAGTGGCTGACCCACAAGTTCGCGACCTGGGTCGACCAGTTCGGCTCCCTCGGCTGCGTCGGCTGCGGCCGCTGCGTCACCTGGTGCCCGGTCGGGATCGACGTCCGGGCCGAGCTGCAGGCGATCGCGCCTCCGATCGAGACGCGGGCCGCCGACCTGGAGCCGGCGGCGACGACGCCCGCCGCCTACACGACCGCGCGCGTCCGCTCCATCCACCAGGAGACGTCGGATACCGCGACGCTCCTGCTCGACCGCCTCGATCCGGCCTTCCCCGCCGGGGCGCCTGGCCAGTTCGTGATGGTCGATCTGCCGGGCTTCCCGCCCCTGCCGATCTCCATCTCGCGCTATCGGCCCGACGGGATCGAGCTGACCATCCGGGCCGCCGGGCCCGCCACCACGCAGCTGACGCAGCTGGCGCGCGGCGACGAGCTCGGGCTCCGGGGGCCCCTCGGGAGCTCCTGGCCGATCGAGCGGGCGGTCGGGCGCGACATCGTGATCGTCACCGGCGGGATCGGGCTGCCGCCGCTGCGACCGCTCGTCGATGCCATCCTCGCCCAGCGTCTTCGGTTCGGCACCGTGCGTCTCTACTACGGGGCGCGGACCCCGCGGGACCTGATCTTCCTCGACGAGCTGGAGCGCTGGAGGGCCCGCGACGACCTCGAGGTCGCGGTCACGGTCGATCGCGCCGGGTCCGAGTGGACCGGACCGGTCGGCATCGTCACCCACCTCTTCGACCGGGCGACCTGGGACGGCTCGCGCGCCGTCGGCTTCGTGGTCGGGCCCGAGCGGATGATGACCGCCACCGTCGATGTCCTGTACGAGCGCGGGTTCACCCCCGACCGCGTCTTCGTGAGCATGGAGCGACACATGGAGTGCGGCATCGGCCTGTGCGGCCATTGCCAGATGGGGCCCTATTTCGTGTGCCGGGACGGACCTGTGTTCTCGCTCGCGCAGCTGACCGCCGTGTTCGGCCGGGAGGGCATCTGATGCCCGCGCTCGCCACCTCGCGCGCTGCGCCGGCCAGGCTACGGGTCGGCATCGTCAAGTTCGCCTCATGCGACGGCTGCCAGCTCTCGCTGCTCGACCTCGAGGACGAACTGGTCCAGATCGCGGAGCGCTTCGAGATCGTCGAATTCCCGGAGGCGAGCTCCCTTCGCTCGGCCGGCCCGTACGACCTCCTGCTCGTCGAGGGCTCCATCAGCACGCCCGACCAGGCCCACGAGATCGTCGAGCTGCGCCGTCAGGCCCGGATGCTCGTGACGATCGGGGCCTGTGCCACGACCGGAGGCATCCAGGCGCTCCGGAACTGGGCCGACCACGACGCGTATCGGGCGGCCGTCTACGCCCATCCGGAGTTCGTCGACTCGCTCGCCACGGCGACCCCGATCTCGGACCACGTGCAGGTCGACGCCGAGCTGCACGGCTGCCCGATCGACGCGGGCCTCCTGCGCGAGATGCTGGTCTCGCTCGCCCTCGGCCGCCGGCCGCAGATCCGCGACGAGGCGGTCTGTCTGGAGTGCAAGCGGCGGGGCACCGTCTGCGTCCTCGTGGCTGGCGGCACCCCCTGCCTGGGGCCCGTGACCCGGACGGGCTGCGGGGCGCTCTGCCCGGCCTTCGGGCGTGGCTGCTACGGCTGCTTCGGGCCCAAGGAGCACGCGAACGCCAGCGAGCTGGCGGCCTGGTTCACCGCCACCGGCCGACCGGCGGCGGACGTCGGCCGGCTCTTCGCCGGCTTCACCGCCTACGCCGAGCCGTTCCGCTCGCTCGTCACCGGGCTGCGGGGCACCCGGATGGTCGCCGATCGGCCCCTCGTCCGCCCGCCGCGGGACGTCGAGCCCGCGCCCGAGCCGCGGCTCGTCGCGCCCGCGCCTCCCCCGAGCGACCCGCCGGTCGCGCCGGCGCAGGCCGGCGAGGCGAGCGGGTCCCCACTCGGCCCGGCGGAGGGCGGTCGTCACGGGTCGGCCGGCGGGACGACGGGAGGACGCCATGCACGGCACTGAAAGCGCCGCGACGAGCGAGAGCGGCGAGCGGCGCTTCCGCGTCGGCTACATCACCCGGGTCGAGGGCGAGGGCTCGCTGACGCTCCGGGTGAGGGATGGGGAGGTCCTCGAAGCGCGGCTCGGGATCTTCGAGGCGCCGCGCTACTTCGAGCAGCTCGTGGTGGGCCGGACCCCGGACGAGGTCATCGACATCGTCGCGCGGATCTGCGGGATCTGTCCGATCGCCTACCAGATGAGCGCCGTCCACGCCTTCGAGGACGGCTTTGGGATCGAGGTCGATCCGGCGACCCATCTGCTCCGCCGACTGCTCTACTGCGGCGAGTGGATCCAGAGCCACGCCCTCCACATCTACCTCCTCCACGCGCCCGACTTCCTTGGCTATCCATCGGCCATCGCGATGGCCGGCGAGCACCGCGAGCTGGTCGCCCAGGGGCTGTCGATCAAGAAGATCGGCAACGAGCTGATCTCGACGATCGGCGGACGGCCCATCCATCCGGTCAGCGTTCGCGTCGGCGGCTTCTCGCGAGCTCCCCGGCGCATCGATCTGCTGGCGCTCCGCGAACGCCTCGACGAGGCCGTCCGGCTGGCCCGGGCGACGGTCGAGGTCGTCGCAAGGCTGCCCGCGATCGAGTTCGAGCGGGAGGCGCTCCTCGTGTCGCTCCGCCATCCGACCGAGTACCCGTTGAACGACGGGCGCATCGTCTCCAGCGACGGCATCGACGTCGCGCCCTCGGCCTGGGACGACGCCTTCGCCGAGCTCCACCTCGAGGGCTCGAATGCCCTGCATGCCCGCACGAGGGACGGACGGCCCTATCTGCTCGGTCCGTCGGCCCGGGTCACCCTGGCTGGCGACCGCCTCCACCCGCTGGCGGCCGAGGCGCTGGGGTCGAGCGGCCTCCGGGAGGCGATCCGGACGAACATCCACTGGTCGATCGTCGCGCGCGCGGTCGAGCTGCTGCACGCCGTCGCCGAGGCGCGCGACCTCGTCGACCTCTATCAGCCCCCCGCGGAGCCAAGGGTCGCCTGGGAGCCGCGCCAGGGCCGCTGTGCGTGGAGTACCGAGGCGCCGCGCGGCCTGCTCTTCCACCGCTACGTGGTCGACGACCGTGGTCTCGTCGCCGAGGCCCAGATCGTGCCCCCGACGAGCCAGAACCAGGGCCACATCGAGCACGACCTGACGCTGTTCGCTCCGAGCGTGCTCGCACTGCCGCATGCCGAGGCCACCCGCCGCCTCGAGCAACTCGTGCGCGCCTACGACCCGTGCATCTCGTGCGCGACCCACTTCCTCGACCTGCGCGTCGAGGAGGTACCGCAGCGACGCGGAGTTGCCGATGGATGAGGCCGCCTCCGCACCGATCGGTGAGGGCCTGGCCCGCCTGCTCAAGATCCGTGGCGCACTCCCCGGGCGGCACCCGATCCGCCTGATCGTCCTCGGTGATCGGTCGCGCGGCGACGATTCCGTCGCCTTCGCTGCCGTCGCCGGGGCGCTCGCGGTCCTGCCCGAGGCGACCCGCCGCCGGATCGACGTGCGCGAGACGGGTCAGCTCGACCCTGCCGACCTCGTCGAGCTGCCGCCGGACGGCGCCGCGATCGTCGTGGACGCCGTCATCGGCATCCCCCCCGGGGAGGTCCTGGTCGTGCCGCTCGGTGAGGTCGCATCGCCGACCGGCCGTGCCGTCCCGCGCTCGTCGCACGTGCTCCCGGTCGACCAGCTGGTCGCGCTGGCCGGCGTCCTCCGGGGCTCGCCCCCGCCGGGCGTCCTGGTGGGCGTCGGGGCCGAGCGCTTCGGCTGGGGCGAGCCCCTTTCTGCCGCGGTCGCCGCCGCCGTGCCGGCCCTCGCGCTCGCCATCTCATCCGAGGTCGAGCGGCTCGTCCGCCGGCTCGAACCGGACACCCGACCCGACGGCTGAAGGCCCTCTCCGGCCTCGGCGCGGTCCGCCGCCGAAGGTCCCGGGACGGTCCCGGCGACGCCCCGACCTCGCGGGGCCGAACGGCCCGCCCGTTTCGGGCCCCCCGCCCCGTCCGGCGGTTCCGGGCGCGGGGCACGCTGGGGACACCATGACGACTACCGGCTCGCCAACGTCCCCCGCCGTCGTCGAGGCGCGCCATGCGCCTCGATTCCCCGGCATCCCAGCCATCGTCGACGGCTCGGAAGCGATCGCCCACGTGGAGACTCGACTCGCCGAGACCGCCTGCGCCTACCCCATCACCCCATCGACCACGATGGCCGCCATCTTCCAGGCCGCCGTGGCCGAGGGCCGGACGAACCTCTGGGGCACCCACCTCCGGTTCATCGAGCCCGAGTCGGAGCACAGCTCCGCGTCCGCGGCCGAGGGCGTCGCCCTGGCGGGCGGGCGGGTGACGAACTTCACGGCCGGGCAGGGCCTCATCCTCATGAAGGAGGTCCTCTACGTCATCAGCGGCAAGCGGCTGCCGGCGGTCTTCCACATCGGGGCGCGAGCGCTCACGAGCCAGGCCCTCAACATCCACGCCGGGCACGACGACGTCATGGGAGTCGCCGACGCCGGCTGGGGCGCGCTCTTCGCTCGAAACGCCCAGGAGGCGGCCGACCTGACGGCGATCGCCCGTCGCGTTGCGGAGGCGACCGAGACGCCGTTCTTCGTCGTCCAGGACGGGTTCCTCACGACCCACACGCTCGAGAACGTCCAGCTGCCCGAGGACGAGCTCCTGCGCGACTTCGTCGGCGACCCGCGCGAGACCCTGCGCGACCTGTTCGACCCGGCCGAGGCCCTGATGACCGGCGTGGTCGAGAACCAGGACAGCTACATGAAGGGCAAGATCGCGCAGCGCGCCTACTACGCGGTCGTTCCCGGCGCCCTCCGGTCGGCGATGGACGAGTGGACGGAGCTCACCGGGCGGTCGTACGGGCCGATCTCGGCGTACCGCTGCGACGACGCGGACGAGATCCTCGTCGCGATGGGCACGATCGCCGACACGGCCCTCACCGTGGTCGATCACCTGCGGGGCCAGGGCCGACCGGTCGGCTGCGTCGCCGTGACGAGCTATCGCCCCTTCCCGGCCGATGAGCTGCGTGCGGTCCTCGGGCGCGCCCGGACCGTCGGCGTCGTCGAGCGGACGGACGAGCCGGCCGCGGCCGACAACCCCCTGACCCGGGAGGTCAAGTCGGCGCTCTACGACCTCTCCGCCGAGGGGGTCCTCAGCCCGCGCGTCCTGTCCGTCTCGGCCGGGCTCGGCTCGCGCGACATCGCCGCCGGCGATCTGATCGCCGTGTTCGACCGGCTGGCCCACCACGGTGAGCACGAGCGACGGCACTTCGTCCTGGGGATCCGGCACCCGCTCGCGCTCGAGCGCGTCCCGATCGAGCTCCGCCCCCGAGGCGCCTACAGCCTCCGGGGGCATTCGATCGGCGGATTCGGCTCGGTCACGACCAACAAGCTCCTGGCGACGCTCGTCGGTGAGCTCTTCGACCAGCACGTCCAGGCGTACCCGCGGTACGGTTCCGAGAAGAAGGGCCTGCCGACGACGTACTTCCTGACGATCGCCGAGGAGCCCATCCGCCAGCACGCCGAGCTCGACCGGGTCGAGTTCGTGCCGCTCCACGACGTCTCCGCCTTCGGCCTCGGCGATCCGCTGGCCGGCCTCGTCGACCGCGGGACGCTGTTCATCCAGTCGCCCCTCACGGACCCGGAGGCCATCTGGGCCTCGATCCCGGCGTCGGCCCGAGCCGAGTTGCTCGCTCGCCGGATCCAGGTCACGGCGCTCGACACCGCGGCCCTCGCGCGCCGCCACGCCCCGAGGCCGGACCTGGTCGTCCGGATGCAGGGCGTCGCCCTCGTCGGGGTGTTCCTGCGCGTCGCGCCCTTCGCCGAACGGGCCGGACTCGACCGCGCCGCCCTCATGGATGGCGTCCGGGCCAGGCTCGGCCGGTTCTTCGGCAAGCGCGGCGGCACGGTCGTCGATGCGAACCTGGCGGTCATCGAGGCGGCCTACGACGGCCTGATCGACGTGACCGCGGCCGTCACCGCCAATGAGCCGACGGAGGCTGCCGCCCCGGCGACGGCCGTCCCCGTGCCCGCGTCCCAGCCGGAGGGAGTGCTCCGATGACCCGCACCACCGCCGCCCTGACCGTCGGCGAGGTCATGTCCATCGAGCCCGTCGTCATCCGGGCGGACGCCCCGCTGACCGAGGCCGTGAAGCTCCTCGAGCGCGAACGGATCCACGGCCTACCGGTCGTCGATGGGACCGGCTCGCTTGTCGGCGTGCTGTCGCAGACCGACCTGCTCCGCGCCCGCTCGACCGAGTTCCTGTGGGCCAACTGGCCAGGGCTCGCCGTCCGCCACCTCATGACCAGCCCCGCCCTGACCATCCACCGCTCGACCCCGCTCGCCGACGCCGCCCGGAAGATGGAGCGCCATCACGTCCACCGTCTCGTCGTCGTCGCCGACGAGGACGAGACCCTCCCGATCGGGGTCGTCTCCACGACCGACCTCGTCCGGGCGATGGCCGAGGAGACGACCGATGCCCGACGCTGAGACCATCCGCAAGCACCGGGTCGTCCGGCGCCCCGCCCGCGAGCTGCCGGCGTCCCCGCTCGAGCCGGCTGGCTCGGTCGTCAACCCGCTCCTGAAGGAGCCCGGCGAGCTGAAGGAGACCCACGAGGTCCAGCTCGAGTACACCGCGCTCCCGCTGTTCGACGTCCACGCCTACGTCGAGGACTTCAACGCCTCGATCGTGCCGGCCTACCGCCGCGGCGTCGCCGACGCCGAGTGGCCCGCCGACGTCGGCCTGGCCCGCAGCATCATCCCGCCCGGCACGGCGGCGGTCCGGGACTTCAGCCGGCTGGCGCTCCAGATCCCGGCCTTCATGGCCGAGGCCTGCGTCGGCTGCATGACCTGCGTCAGTGCCTGTCCCGACACCGCGATCCTCGGGATCGCCGTGCCCGAGGCCGAGCTGCCGGGTCGGATCGAGGCCTTCGCCGGGACGGAGCCGGATCCGGCCCTCGCCGCGGAGACCGCGCGGTCGCACTTCGTCCACACCCAGAAATACGCCGAGGTGCCCAAGAAGCAGGGCAAGGAGCCAGCGGCCTTCGGGATCTTCGTCGACCCCGTCCACTGCAAGGGCTGCGCCGAGTGCGTCGAGGTCTGTCACGCCCTGGGCTACGACGCCCTCGCGATGCTCGACAAGGTCGAGCTCGAGGCGACGGGCGAATCGACCCTCGATCGGTACGGCCGGGACATGCGGTTCTTCCGCGACCTACCGCCGACGCCGATCGCGTACCGCAACGAGCGGGCGCTCGCCGACCTCATGCTCGGCGAACACGCCCTCGGCTACGTCGGCGGCGCCGGCTCGTGTGCCGGTTGCGGCGAGGCGACCGCGATCCGCATGCTGGTCGCCGCCACCCGCCAGATCCATGGCCCGGAGTCGATGGGCATCGTCGCCGCGACCGGCTGCAACACCGTCTTTGGCAGCACCTATCCGTTCAACCCGTTCCTGGTCCCCTGGACGAACTCGCTGTTCGAGAACGCGCCAGCTGTCGCGCTCGGCATCCGCGCTCGCTGGGACCAGGCGGACCACACGGACCGCAAGCTGTGGGTCCTGGGCGGTGACGGCGCGATGTACGACATCGGCTTCCAGGCCCTCTCGCGGATGGTCGCGTCGGGCGCCGACATCAAGGTGCTGGTCCTCGACACGCAGGTCTACTCGAACACGGGCGGGCAGGCGTCCACGGCCAGCTTCGGCGGCCAGGTCACGAAGCTGTCCGCGTACGGCAAGGAGCTGCACGGCCGGCCGGAGCGCCGCAAGGAGCTCGGCCGGATCCTCCTGGCCCATGGCGACGTGTACGTCGCGCAGACCACGCCCGGGCATATCAACCACTTCTACCGGGCCGTCATGGAGGCGAACAGCTTTCCGGGCCCGGCGGTCATCGTCGCCTACACGCCCTGCATGCCCGAGCACGGGATCGCCGACGACGCGTCGACGCGGCAGGCCAAGCTGGCCGTCGAGTCCCGCGCCTTCCCGCTCTTCACCTACGACCCACGCAAGGGCGAGTCGATCGCCGAGCGCCTCTCGCTGACCGGCAACCCCGCCACGCGTGAGGACTGGGCGAAGCTCCCGGACGGCTCGCCGGTCGACTTCCTGGCCTTCGCCCGGAGCGAAGGGCGGTTCGCCCCGCACTTCGCGGCCGACGGTACGCCGACGCCCGAGATCGTCGCGACGCAGGCGGACCGGCTGGGCAACTGGCGCATGCTCCAGGAGCTCGCCGGGCTCCGCTGAGCGGTCGGGGGCCGGACCTCCGAGACGGCTCCCGACACGCGGTCGATCGGACGGGCCGAACGGCACCAGCCTTCGGTACGGGCACCCCTACCGACCCTTCCGGCACGACCGGGACAGTGGAGAGGCCCCGATGGCCCGGGGCCTCGGGTGTCGGAGGCGACGGTGCCGGACTCGGTCCTGATCGAGCTCGAGCGAGCGGAGCTCGAGGCTCGCGAACGTCGGCTGGCCGCGGTGGCGGCCGCCGAGGCTCGCGTCGCCGCCGCCATGGCGGACGCGGAGCGGATCCGTGCCGGTATCGACAGGGAGATCGCCCGCGCCATCGAAGAGCGACGGCGCGAGCATGCCGAGCGAGCGGCCGCGACGATCGCGGCGATCGAGGCCGAGCTCGCCTCCCTCGAGGCCACCCCGGGGCCCTCGGGCACCGACGACCCTGCGGTCGGGCCGGCCGTCGAGCTCGTGGTGGCGGCCGTGCTCGGTGAGGTCGAGGCCTAGGCCATGCTGCTGCGGATGCGCCGCGTCGACGTGGTCGCCCCGCGCCGGCTCGCGTCGCAGACGCTCCGCGCGGTCCATCGCGCCGGGCTCCTTCATCTGGTGCCTTACGAGGCGCCGGCCGGCCTGGGTCCGGCGGTCTTCTCCGTCGAGCCGGACGCCTCGTCCGGCACGCCGTTCGACCCGGCCATCGAGCGTGTCGCCGAGCTGGTCGAGCTGCTCGGGTCCGGGCGGCCGGCGACGGAGGCCATCGCCGGCCTGTGGGAGGTCGACGATCGCGAGCTGCTCGCCCGCGCCGCCGCGCTCGAACCGATCCGGCGCCGAGCGGCCGATGCCGCCGCGGATCGCATCCGGCTCACCGGCGACCTCTCGCGCATCGACGGCTATCGCCGGATCATCGAGGGTCTCCAGGGCGTCGTCGGTCGGCTGCCCGCCGTGCGCGGGTACGCCTCGACCGGGATCGTCGTCGCGGCCCGCTACCGCTCGATCGTCCCGCTCGTCCGCGAGGAGCTCGAGGCCCTGACCGACGGCCGCTGCGAGGTCGTCGCCGCGGATCTGGGACCCGACCGAGTCGCCGCCATCCTGCTCTACCCGATGCGGCTCGCGGCCGACGTGCGGTCGCTCCTCGGCGGTCGCGAGCTGGAGGAGGTCAGCCTGCCCGAGGAGCTCGCCGGCGTCCCGTTCGACGAGCTCGAGCCGCGCCTCGCGCGCGAGCGCGAGCGCCTCCTGGCCCGCCGGGCCGAGGCCGAGGCGGAGCTCGGCCGCCTGGCGGCAGGCTACGCGCCGACCGTCGCCGCGCTCCGGCTCGTGCTGGCAGACCGGCTGGCCGAGCAGCGCGCCCTGCGGGACGCGGCGATGAGCGATCACCTGACCGTGCTGTGCGGGTGGCTGCCGACCCGCGACGTGGCCGCCCTCCGGGACGTCCTCGCCCGGGAGGTCGGCACCGACGTCATCGTGGTCGAGCGGGCGGACGCGGGACGGCCGCCGGCCGACGCTCCGGTCGCCTTCGAGCACGGGCGAGTCGTCCGGGCCTTCGCACCCCTCGCGTCGTTCGTCGCGATCCCCCGCTACGGCACGATCGACCCGACGCCGCTCGTCGCGCTCACGTTCCCGGCTTTCGTCGGGCTGATGGTGGGTGACGTCGGGTATGGGGCGATCGCCCTCGCGCTCCTCGCCCTCGCCCGGCGGCGCTGGCGCCACGTCGAGGCGATGCGGGTCCTCTGGCCGATCGGGCTCCTCGCGACGATCTCCACCATCGTCTTCGGGATCCTGTTCGGCGAGCTGTTCGGCGGCCTGGGTCGGGCCTGGCTGGGCATCGGGCCGCTCTGGCTCGACCGGGATGTCGTCCTGCGGGCGGACGCCGCCGTCGAGCTCCTCGCGCTCGCCGTCTCGATCGGGGTCGCGCAGGTCGGGCTCGGGCTGGCTCTCGGTGTGGCGAACGCGGCGCTCCTCGGTCATGGCCGCGAGATCGCGAGTCGCGGGGCGTTGCTCGTCTGCCTCGTCGCCATCCTCATCCTCCTCGGGGCGACCGCCCGAGCGCTCCCCGGCGAGCTGGTCCCCATCGCCGGCGCCACCCTCCTGGTCGCCCTGGTCGTCCTGGTCGTGTCGGCCGGCCTCGCCGGCCCGATCGAGGTCGTCGGCGTCCTCGGCAACGTGCTCTCCTACGCGCGGCTCATGGCCATCGGGCTCGCCTCCGTCATGCTCGCCATCGTCGCGAACCGTCTCGGGGGCCTCGTCCCCAACGTCATCCTCGGCGTCCTGGTGGCCGGTCTGCTCCATGCGCTCAACCTCACGCTCGGCTTCTTCGACGCCTCCATCCAGGGGCTCCGACTTCACTACGTGGAGTTCTTCGGCCAGTTCCTGGAATCCGGCGGCGTGCGCTACGAGCCGTTCGTCTCGGCGCTCGGCAGCGGGATCCACCCGCCCGCATCGCCATCCCCAGGAGGACCGTGAGATGGATGAAGGGCTCCGCTTCCTCGCCGCCGCGCTCGCCGTCGGCATCGGGGCGATCGGTACCGGCTGGGCGCAGTCGCGGATCGGGTCCGCCGGCGCGGGCGCGATCGCCGAGAAGCCCGAGGTCAGCGGGACGATCCTGATCCTGGTGGCGCTGCCGGAGACGATGGTCATCCTCGGCTTCGTCGTCGCCGCGCTGATCCTGTTCCTCTGATCCAGGAGGCGGTCGAGGACGCGGAGCGAGCATGAGCGTCGAGACGATCGTCGCCCGCATCGCCGAGGACGCCACGGCGGAGGCGTCGGCGATCCTGGCCGAGGCCGATGTGCAGGCCGGCATGCTCGTCGAGGCCGCCCGCGCCGAGGCGCGACGGCAGACGGAGATCGCCCTCGACCGGGCGGCGCCGGGCCTGCACGCGGAGGAGGTCCGGCAGGTGAACGCCGCCAGGCTTCGACTCCTCGAGCGGCGCGCCGAGCGTTCGGCACACCGGACGGCGCGGGTCTTCGAGCTGGCCGAGGCGCGGCTGGGCGAGATCGCCGGGGGCGGCGATCGGGAGCGCTGGTCTACCGCCCTGCGTGGGCTGGCCGCCGCGTCCCTCGCGCTCGTGGGGTCGGGAGCGAGCGTTCGGACCCGAGCCTCGGACGCCGCATGGCTCACCGACGTCATGGCGGCGCACGGGGCGTGCCTCGAGATCCTCCCGGGTCCGGAGGTCCCGCCCGGGCTGGTCGCACGCTCGGCCGATGGGCGGGTCGAGGTGGACGCGACGCTTCCGGCTCGGCTCGCTCGGGCCCGCGCACGGCTGGCCGAGCCCGTCGCGCGCGCGCTCGGCCTCGAGGGTTAGCAGGTGTACGACTACGGCAACGCGCGGGTCGCCGCGCTGCGCTCCCGCCTGCTGGATGCGCTCGCGCTCGTCCGGCTCGAGGAGTGCGGATCGGCCGGGGCGTTCCTCTCGCTCCTGGAGCGCGCCGAAGACTGGCGCATCGTCGTCCGGGAGGTCGGTCCGCTGGCCGCCGACCCGGGCGCCGCGGTCGAGCTCGCGATCGAGCGCCACCGCACCGTTCGGCTCGGCGGGCTGCTCGGCTGGTACCCGCCGCGAACGCGGCGGCTCATCGAGGCGCTCGTCCTCCCGCTCGACCTGGAGCGCCTCGTCGCGGTGCTGCGTCGACGCCGGGCGGGAGAGGATCCCGAGCGGGTCGCCGCGGGGGTCGTCGGCGGGGCGCTCCTCGACTCGTTGGCGCTGGCGCGCATCGCGAGGGCGCCGAGCGCCGGGGCGGCGCTCGAGTCCGCCGCGCGGGCGGGCCTCCTCGAACGGCGCGACGCCGCTGCGGCCACGACCGCCCTGGAGCGCGATGGCTGGGCGGCGTTCGAGGCAGGGCTGACAGCCGCCGTCGATCGAGCAAGACGCGCGCGGGCGGGTGGTGGGGGCCGCGATCGGGCGGCCGTCCGGGCGATCCTGGCCCGTGAGGCGGCGATCCGGGCGCGCGTCGTCGAGGAGCTGGTGGCGGGTGGCGCGGCGAGCGCCGCTTCGATCGAGCGCGAGGAGACGCTCGCGCGGCTCGACCGACTGGCCCGGGAAGGCCCCCGCGACCCTCTCGGGATCGGGGTCGTCGCCGGCTATGCGGCAGCGGTGGAGGCCCAGGCCATCCGGCTCCGCGCCGCTCTCGCCCGAGCGTCAGTCGGCTGGTCGCCACGGCTGGTGGCCGCCTACCGGGCGCCAGGGAGGGGCTGAGCCATGGCCCGCCTGGTCGTGCTGTCCAGCCCGGGGCTCGCCGACGGCTTCCGTCTCGCGGGCTCGGCCACCGTCGAGGCGCGACCGGGTGCGGAGGCCGGCGCCGCCCTCCGCTCGCTGGCCGCCGGCGACGTCGGCCTGCTCCTCGTCACGGCGGATCTCTGGGCGAGCGTCGACGACCGGCTCCGTGGCGCGCTCGAGCGCCTGGCCAGGCCCGTGGTCCTGCCCATCCCGGCCGGGATGGTGACCGACGTGACGACCCGCC
>JAPVSP010000409.1:0-16582 GCA_047519685.1 Chloroflexota bacterium | reverse complement strand
GGGCGGGCGTCCCCCGCGAGTGGGTCGGGCCCCCGCTGGATGCCGCGACCGATCGAGCGCTGCTGCGGCTCGCTCGCCGCGCGATGGAGGCGGAGGTCCTCGGGACCCCGCTGCAGCGCGACGACATCGGACTTCCGTCGGCCGCGTCCCAGAAGCTCGGGGCGTTCGTGACCCTGACGATCGACGGCGATCTGCGGGGCTGCATGGGCCGGCTCGACTTCGAGCGGCCGCTGCTGGAGAACCTGCTGGCCTCCGCAGTCGCCGTCACGCGCGACCCACGCTTCGAGCCGCTCGATCCGAGCGAGCTCCCCCTCGTCCGGGTCGAGATCTCGGTCATCGCGCCGCCGACGGCGCTGCCCGACCCGGCGGACTTCGATCCCCAGCGCCACGGCATCATCGTCGAGCGCGGGTGGCGGCACGCGGTCCTGCTGCCCCAGGTCGCCCAGGAGCGCGGCTGGGACGGCCCCACGACGCTCGGCGCCGTCTGCCAGAAGGCGGGGCTGGACACCGACGCCTGGCGCCGGTCGGACACGACCCTGGCCGTGTTCCTCACCCACTCGGCGTACGAGCCGGTCCCGGGGACCCTGCGCTCAGCCGGCTGAGGCGCCTCTGGCCCTGGGTCCGCCGCCCGCGGGGCCGGCGGGCGGTTCGCTCGCGGCGCCGGCCTCGGTCGTCCGCTCGAGCGGCAGTCGGAACGAGAAGGTGCTGCCGCGCCCCACGTCGCTCTCGAGCCACATCCGCCCCCCGTGCTGCTCCACGATCTGTCGGCAGATCGGCAGATCGGCAGATCGGCAGGCCGAGGCCGGTCCCGCGAGGCTTGTCGGTCAGGGTGTCGCCCGCCTGGCGGAAGGATTCCCAGACCCGCTCGCGAGCAGGTTGATGACCACCTGGATGAGCCGGTCGCCCTCGTCGACCCCGAACGGTCGTCCGAGCATCCTCCCGAGCGGCTCGCCCGCATCGACGCCGGGTCGCGCGTCGGGCAGGCTCGGGCCGGCCGCGGCGGTCATGGCGAAGGGCCGGTCACCCGGGCGCCCGGCCGGCGCCGCGCAGCGACTCGACCTCGCGGGCCAGGGCGCGCTCCCGCTCGGCGGCCTCGCGCAGGACCGCCTCGTGCGTGAGCGCATGGTCGAGCGCCGGGGCCGCGAGTGCGGCGATCGCCACGACGACCTTGAGGTCGCCGGCTCGGTACTCGAGGGCGTCGGTCGCGACCGTGCCCAGGACGCCGACGGTCCTGCCGTGGGCGCGCATCGGGGCGACGAGCAGCGCGGGGACGCTGCGCTCGGCCGGAGTCGCCGTCCCGTCGAGCGCCGGCGTGTTGACCAGCTCGGGTTGCCCGCCGGCCGCCACCCGACCCACGATGCCCTGGCCGATCCGACCCTCTCGGATCGGACTGCCCGCCTCGACCGGGGGCTCGAGCCGGCCGGTCGACTCGTCGAGCAGGAGCAGGAACCCCGTCCCGCCGGCGGGAAGCCGGCTCGCCTCGGCCAGCGCGGCGCGGGCGATGGCGCCGACCTCCAGCGTGGAGCCCAGCGACTCCGCCAGCTGGTAGATCAGGTTCAGCTCCCGGTAGCGATCGAGCGCCTCGCCGGCCAGGGCCCGCTTGTCGAGCTCACGAGAGACGGCGTACGAGAGGACGGCGGCGATCGAGCGGGCGAGCGGGCCACCCTCGGCGGAGCCGATCGTCCGGCCGTCGGCCACGATCGGGAACGGGCCTTGCACGGAACCGCCGCGATCTGCGCCCTCGCGACGCAGGACGACCCCGCCCTCGGCGTCGCGCAGGGTGACCGTCGCGTCCGTCCCCGCGAGCAGCGTCGAGAGCATCGGCGCGACGTGCCGATGGCGTACCACGAATCGCTCCAGCTCGCCGGCCATCGCCTCGGTCGCCTCGTCCTATCGGCCCAGGACCGAGCGGGCCGTCTCGAGCAGCTGGTCCGGATCGAAGGGCTTCGTCATGTACAGGTCGGCACCGGCGTCCACGCCCTGGTCCCGATCGTGGAGCTGGCCCTTGGCGGTGAGCAGGACCACGTACGTGCCGGGCATCCCAAGCTCCCGCTTGATCGCCCGGCACACGTCGTAGCCGTTCCGGCGCGGCATCATCACGTCGAGGAAGACCAGCGCGGGGTGGTGGTTGCGGACGACGTCGAGCGCCTCGTCCCCGTCGGCGGCGGTCAACAGATCCACTCCCTCGTCGACGAGCTCCTCGAGCGTCTGCTCGATGAGGAGCCGGATGTGCGGCTCATCGTCGACGATGAGGACGCTCGCCATGCCATCCCTCGATGCGGGTCCCGGAGGTCGCCGGCGGGAGGCCGGCCGCGGTCCCGCAACGATGAAGGAACGGGCCCTCGGCCGCAACCTCCGCGGCAGGCGGAGCGATCGGTGGCCCCCCGGGAGCCGTCGGCGACCCTCCGAGTCCCCGACGCGGGTCCGAGCCGGTCGCTACCGCTTCGGCGGCAGGGTCCGACCGTGGGCGATCGCCCGTCGGACCCACATCTCGAGCTCGGCGTCGTCGGCGACGACCTCAGCCGGGAGGACCGCGTACCCCCGCATCGGCCGCCCGGGCATCGGCTCGAAGGGGCGGGCGCCGGGTCGGTCGAGGAGCGTCGTCAGCTCCGCCTCGGGGAGGCGGACCATCCAGACGGCCTCGTGCAGCCCGGTGACGAGGTTGCCGCCGATGAAGAGGCAGGGGTAGCCGAACATCTTCCGACGCTCGACTTCAGGGAACCGCACGGCGACGTCGTCGAAGCGCTGGACGAGCTCAGGAGGTGACTTCTGGAAGCTCGGCATCAGATCGGCCTCCCGGTGCTGGGGCGTCGGCGGCGGGCGGTCTCCGTGCCCGGGGCATCGATCCGTGGCGTCGGCACCCGCTGCATCGTACGGCGTTCAGCCATCGTCGCATCCCCTCCCGTCCTGCATCCTGTGGCTGGCCCCGACGCTGCTCCAGTACGACCAGCCGGTCGCTCCCGGGCCGGCGACGCTGGACACGACCCGCCCACCCAGCCTCGACCGAGGCTGGATCGAAGGAGATCCCGATGCGCATCCTGGTCATCGGCGCCGGCGGCGTCGGCAGCTCGGTCGTGCCGATCGCGGCGCGGCGTTCGTTCTTCGAGCACATGGTCGTCGCCGACCACGACGAGGTCCGCGCCCGGCGGGTCGTCGAGAAGGTGGCCGACCCGCGTTTCTCCTCGGCCCGCGTGGATGCCTCGACGGCCGCCGCCGTCGAGGCTCTCATCCGGGAGCACGGCATCACCCACGTCCTGAATGCCGTCGACCCCCGCTTCGTCATGCCCATCTTCGACGGCGCGTTCGCCGGCGGCGCCGACTACATGGACATGGCGATGTCGCTCTCGCACCGGCATCCCGAGCGACCGTACGCCGAGGCCGGCGAGAAGCTGGGCGACCGCCAGTTCGCCCGGGGGGCCGAGTGGGAGGCCGCCGGGCGTCTCGCGCTCGTCGGGATGGGCGTCGAGCCCGGCCTTGCCGACGTGTTCGCCCGCTACGCCGCGGATCACCTCTTCAGCGAGATCGACGAGATCGGGGTCCGTGACGGCGCGAACCTCGTCGTCGACGGCTACGACTTCGCCCCGTCGTTCTCGATCTGGACGACCATCGAGGAGTGCCTCAACCCGCCGATCGTCTGGGAGAAGGGCCGGGGCTGGTACACGACCGCGCCGTTCAGCGAGCCCGAGGTGTTCGAGTTCCCCGAGGGGATCGGCCCGCTGGAGTGCGTGAACGTGGAGCACGAGGAGGTCCTCCTCGTCCCGCGCTGGATCGACGCGAAGCGGGTCACCTTCAAGTACGGGCTCGGGAACGAGTTCATCAACGTCCTCCAGGTCCTCCACCGCATCGGCCTCGACCGCCCCGAGAAGGTCCGCGTCGGTGGGGTGGAGGTGTCGCCGCGCGATGTCGTCGCCGCCTGCCTGCCCGACCCGGCGACGATCGGCGACCTGATGCACGGCAGGACCTGCGCCGGGACCCGGGTGACGGGCCTCGGCAAGGACGGTCGTCCCCGCGAGGTCTACCTGTACCACGTCGTCGACAACGCGGAGACCATGCGTCTCGACGGCGCCCAGGCGGTCGTCTGGCAGACGGCTATCAACCCCGTCATCGCGCTCGAGCTCATCGCCCGTGGCACCTGGTCGGGGACGGGCGTCCTGGGGCCCGAGGCGTTCGATGCCGTGCCGTTCCTGGAGTTGCTGACCGCGTACGGGTCGCCGTGGGGCATCCGCGAGACGGCGCTGGAAGCCGTCGCCCCCGTCGGCGGCTGACCGTCGCCCGTCCCTCTCGTACCGGTGCGGGGCGTCCCGCGCCGCGACGTCAGGCCGGCGGCTCCGCCAGGTTCGGGCCGAGCCAGTGCGCGGCCTCGTCGATCGACCAGCCCTTGCGCCGGGCGTAGTCCTCGAGCTGGTCGCGGCCGATCCGCCCCACGCCGAAGTACTGCGCCTCGGGATGCCAGAGGTAGATGCCCGAGACCGACGCCGGCGGGAGCATCGCCATCGACTCGGTCAGCCGGACCCCGATCCTGGGCTCCGCCTCGAGCAGCTCGAAGAGCGTCAGCTTCTCCGTGTGATCGGGGCACGCCGGGTAGCCGGGCGCCGGCCGGATCCCCTGGTAGCCCTCGCGGATGAGCTCCTCGTTCGCGAGCGCCTCGCCCGGCGCGTAACCCCACAGCTCCCGACGGACCAGCTCGTGCAGCCGTTCGGCGAACGCCTCGGCCAGGCGGTCGCCGAGCGCCTTGACCATGATCGCGCCGTACTCGTCGTGCCCGGCCTCGAGCCGCGCGACGGCCTCCTCGCCGCCGAGCCCGGCGGTCACGACGAAGGCGCCGACGTGGTCGCGGGCCCCGCTCGACCGCGGCGCGACGAAGTCCGAGAGCGCCAGGTCCGGACGGCCGTCGCTCTTCGCGACCTGCTGGCGGAGCGTGTGGAGGACGGCGCGGACGACCCGCCGGTCGTCGTCCTCGTACAGCTCGATATCGTCCTGCTCGTTCGCGGCGGCGGGCCAGAAGCCGACGACGGCGCTCGCCCGCAGCCAGCCTCCGGCGACGATCCGGTCGAGCATCTCTCGCGCGTCGCGGTAGAGGTCGCGCGCGGCGGCGCCGAGGCGCGGGTCGTCGAGGATCCGCGGGAAGGCGCCCTTCAGCTCCCAGGTCGCGAAGAACGGCGTCCAGTCGATCCGCTCGACGAGGTCCTCCAGCGGGTGGTCGGCCAGCGTCCGCGCCCCGGTGAACGACGGCCGCGGCGGCTCGACCGCCGCCCAGTCGATCCGCAGCCGGTTGGCCCGGGCATCCGCCAGGGTCACCCGCTCCTCGCGGCCTCGACGCGCCGCATAGTCAGCCCGCAGGCGCTCGTACTCGGCTCGGGTCTCGGCCGCGAACGCATCCCTCGTGGCGGGGTCCAGCAGCGCCCCGACGACGCCCGCCGCGCGGGAGGCGTCGAGGACGTGCACGGCCGGAGCCGAATAGCGCGGCGCGATCCGCAGCGCCGTATGCATCCGCGACGTCGTGGCGCCGCCGATGAGCAGCGGGATGCACGACCCCTCGCGCTCCAGCTCGGAGGCCACGCGGGCCATCTCGTCGAGCGACGG
Source organism: Chloroflexota bacterium (assembly GCA_047519685.1). Classification (GTDB taxonomy): domain Bacteria; phylum Chloroflexota; class Limnocylindria; order Limnocylindrales; family CSP1-4; genus JAPVSP01. The sequence continues at coordinate 10,999 of JAPVSP010000409.1, read as the reverse complement.
CGTGATGAGGCCCGACAGGCCGACGATGTCGGCGTCCTCCTCGGCGATGGCCTCGAGGATCCGGGCCGTCGGCACCATCACGCCGAGGTCCACGACGTCGTACCCGTTGCAGCGCAGGACCACGCCCACGATGTTCTTGCCGATGTCGTGGACGTCGCCCTTGACGGTGGCCATGACGATCCGGCCGGCCGACCGGCCGCGTCCGGCCTCGGTCTCGGCCTCGAGGTAGGGGACGAGGTGGGCGACCGCCTGCTTCATCACGCGGGCGCTCTTCACGACCTGGGGCAGGAACATCTGCCCGGCCCCGAACAGGTCGCCGACCCGCCGCATGCCGGCCATCAGCGGCCCTTCGATGACGTCGATCGGGTGGGCCGCCGCCACCCGCGCCTCCTCGGTGTCCTCGACCACGTGCTCGGTGATGCCCTCGACGAGCGCGTGGGCGAGTCGCTCGTCGACCGGCCAGGTCCGCCAGGCGGTGTCCGCGGCGGCCGCCGCCGTGCGGCCGCGGACGGTATCGGCGATGGCGAGCAGGCGCTCGGTGGCGTCGGGCCGCCGGTCGAGGACCAGGTCCTCGACGAGCTCGCGGAGCGGGGGATCGAGGTCGGCGTACACGGGCAGGGCGCCGGCGTTGACGATCCCCATGTCCATCCCGGCGGCCACGGCGTGGTACAGGAAGACGGCGTGGATCGCCTGGCGGACGGGCTCGTTGCCCCGGAAGGCGAAGGAGACGTTCGAGACGCCGCCCGACACCTTCACGCCGGGCAGCTCGGCCCTGATCCGACGGACGGCCTCGAGGTAGGCGAGCGCGTAGCCGGCGTGCTCCTCGATGCCGGTGCCGATCGCGAAGATGTTCGGGTCGAGGACGACCTCCTCGGACCGGAAGCCGACCCGCTCGGTCAGGAGGCGGTGGGCTCGCCGCGCGATCTCGATCCTGCGCTCGACCGTGTCCGCCTGGCCGGCCTCGTCGAAGGCCATGACCACGACGACCGCGCCGTAGCGGCGCGCCAGCGTCGCCTGGCGGAGGAACTCGGCTTCACCCTCCTTGAGCGAGACGGAGTTCACGACCGAGCGGCCCTGGGCGCACTTCAGGCCGGCCTCGATGACCTCCCACCGGGAGGAGTCGATCATGATCGGGACCTTGGCGATCGCCGGCTCCGACGCGATCAGCCGCAGGAAGCGCGACATCGCGGCCGGCGAGTCGAGGAGCGCCTCGTCCATGTTCACGTCGAGCATCTGGGCGCCCGCCTCCACCTGCTGTCGGGCGACCTCCAGCGCGGCCTCGAACCTGCCGTCGGCCACCAGGCGGGCGAACTGGCGCGACCCGGTGACGTTCGTCCGCTCGCCGATGTTCACGAACGAGCCGGCCGGCGGCGGGATCGTGAGCGGCTCGAGACCGGACAGGCGGAGGGCGGGCGGGACGTCGGGCGGGCGCCGGGGCGGCACGTCGCGGACCGCCGCGGCGACCGCCCGGACGTGCTCGGGCGTGGTCCCGCAGCAGCCGCCGACGATGTTGACCAGCCCGTCCCGCGCCCAGGCCCCGATCTCCCCGGCCGTCGTCGGTGGCGTCTCGTCGTAGCCGCCGAGCGCATTGGGAAGACCGGCGTTCGGATACGCCGAGATCGGGACCGGCGCGATCCGCGCCAGGTCGTCGAGCCAGCCCCGGAGCTGCCTGGCCCCGAGGGCGCAGTTGAGCCCGACGCTGAACGGCTCCGCGTGGGCGATCGAGGCCCAGAACGCCTCGACGGTCTGGCCGCTCAGGGTGCGCCCGGAGGCGTCCACGACGGTCCCGCTGATCATCACCGGGAGGCGGATCCCCAGCCGCTCGAAGACGCCCTCGATCGCGAAGATCGCGGCCTTGGCGTTGAGCGTGTCGAAGATCGTCTCCACGAGCAGGAGGTCCGCCCCGCCCGCGATCAGCCCCTCGGCCGCCTCGGCGTACGCCTCGGCAAGCTCGTCGAAGGTGACGTTCCGGGCCGCCGGGTCGTCCACCGACGGTGAGATCGAGGCCGTCCGGTTCGTCGGCCCGAGGGCCCCGGCGACGTAGCGCGGTCGCTCGGGCTCGGCGGCCTCGGACTCGTCGGCGACCCCTCGTGCCAGCCGTGCGGCCGCCTCGTTCATCTCGCGGGCCAGCGCGGCCAGGCCGTAGTCGGCCTGGCTGATGCGGGTCGACGTGAACGTGTTCGTCTCGACGATGTCGGCCCCCGCCTCGAGGTAGGCGCGATGCACCCCGGCCACGATGTCCGGTCGGGTCAGGCAGAGGAGGTCGTTGTCACCCTGCAGGTCGCGCGGATGGTCGCGGAAGCGCTCGCCCCGGAACGCCGCCTCGTCGAGCCCGTGACGCTGGAGCATCGTGCCCATCGCCCCATCGAGGACCAGGATCCGCTCGTCCAGGATCGTCCGCAGGCGGGCGAGCCGGCGGGCGCGGTCCCAGGGCGTCCGCGCGGATGCGGCGGCGGAGGGTCGCGGTTCGAGCGGGTCGAGGTCCGGGCCGGCCATCGTCCCGAGTGTACGGCCGGCGCCATCGGGGCGCGGGTGCGTCCGAGGCGCAGGATCCCGGGTGCGTGCTGAGGCCCGTCAATCGCGCTCGATCCGCCGGGGCCGGAGACGCGGGCCGTAGGCCGGCGCCCGCAGGCCGCTCGCCTCGAGGAGCCGGATGACCCGCCCGCGCTGGCCGCGGAACGGCGCGAGCAGCTCGAGCATCCGCTCGTCCGTCCCGCGTGGCTCGCCTGCCAGGGCCCATGCGACAAGATGCTTGAGGTGGAAGTCGCCGACGCTCACCGCGTCGGGATCGCCCAGCGCGCGCGCCGCCACCTCGGCCGCCGTCCAGGGTCCGATGCCCGGAACGGCCTGCAGGCGCGCGTACGCCAGCGCGAGCGGCAGGTCCACGATCGCCTCGAGCCGATCGGCGAGCGCGCAGACCCGGCGGACCGTGTCCGCCCGTCGGCGTTCGATCCCGAACGGGTGATAGGCGAAGTACGGCAACGAGGCGAGGACGGACGGCTCGGGCGGGACGAGCAGCGGGATCGGGCCGGGCGCCCGCGTCCCAAGGGCCCGGACGAGGCGCCGGTAGCCGCGCCCCGCCTGGTCGCCGGTGACCTTCTGCTCCAGGACTGCCGGGATCAGCGCCTCCAGGACGGCGCCCGTGCGGCCGAGGCGCAGGCCGGCGAACCGCCGCTGGAGGTCGCGCAGGAGCGGGAGGTCCGTCCGCAGCGCGGATGGATCGTCGTCGACCCCGATGAGGCCGGGAGCCGCCTCGAGGAGCGGGCCCGCACCGATCCCCCAGGCTGCGGCCAGGATCCCCGATGGCGTGCGTTCCAGGCGGATCGTCCCCGGACCCACCGGTGTGCGCGCCGCCCGCCAGAACGATCCCTGCACGACCCGCATGGTCGGGTCGCCGAGGCCACGTCGCAGGGGCGCCAGGGTCAGGGCGAGGTCGAGCGGGCCATCCACCTCGATGAGCCGATGCTCGGGCGGGGTGGTGTCGGCGGTCAACGGATTGCATCTCCCGGTCCGGCCGTGCAAACGACACGGATGGATTTCCCGTGTATCATCCCGCCGACGTGCGACGCGACCGATGGGTCGCGGGCGTGGTGCTCACCGCCTCGCTCGCGCTGGTCGCCGTCCCCGGTGCGGCCGGGTCCCGCTCCCCAGGCGGAGACTCGTCCATCGTGCCCCAGCGGTTCCAGGCCGTGGTCCTGGATGCCGCCGCCGCAGCCGGGACGGCGCCGATCACCGACCCTGCGCTGCGCTCGGCCGCGGTCCTGGAGGACTCCTCGGTCCTCCTCGAACCGGCGAACGGCCCGAGCGTGGCCGCTGCGCGCCCTGCGGTCGCCCAGCCGGCCGCGGTCGCCGGCTTCATCGAGAAGAACCCCTGGCAGTACGACTCGAACATCAGCTGGTACGGGCCGGGGTTCTACGGGAGCGGGACCGCCTGCGGCTACACGATGACGCTCGGTCTCGTGGGCGTCGCGAACCGGACCCTCCCGTGCGGGACCAAGGTCGTGTTCCGCAATCCCGCCAATGGCCGGACGGTCACGGCGGTCGTCGTCGATCGCGGCCCGTACGTGCGTGGGCGGCAGTGGGACATGACGGCGGGGCTGTGCCTGGCGCTCGGCCACTGCTACACGGGCGCGATCTACTGGAAGTACGGCTGATCCGCTAGCCGCCATCCCCTGGCTCCCAGCCCTCCGGTGCGAGGTCGAAGCCGGCGAACTCGAAGGCGGGAGCGACGGTGCATCCCACCAGCGTCCAGGCGCCCAGGCTCCTGGCGGACTGCCAGGCACCCGGTGGAACGACCGCCTGCGGCCGCTCGCCGCTCGCGATGTCCGATCCCAGGCGGACGACCTCCGCGCGCGCCGCCCGACCATCGGCCTCGCGGGCGATCCGCAGCTCGAGCGGCGCGCCGGCGTAGTGGTGCCAGACCTCGGTGGCGTCGACCCGGTGCCAGCGCGACGCCTCGCCGGCCCGCAGGAGGAAGTAGATCGCGCTGCCGGCCGGTCGTCGTCCTCCGGGCGCCTCGTCGCGCCAGGTCTCGACATACCAGCCGCCCTCGGGGTGCGGCCGGAGCCCGAGCTCGGCGATGACCGCCTCGGCGTCCATGTCCGGGATGCTAGCTCGCCAGCTCGCCGGGCAGGCGCGAGGCCGCCTCGTCTTGAGCACTTGTTGAGCGCGGGCGGGACCCGTGGACCCGCCTCCATCTTGGACCCCGGTCCTACGGTGAAGGCGTGGACACCCATGCCTGCCGACACCGCTCAGTCGTGGCCGGATCGACCCGGTCCGCCTCGCGCGACCTCGGGCCGACACTCCGGCGCACGGCGCTGCTGAGGGTATCCGGGGCTCCTGGAGGCCCGGCCATGAACGAGACGACGACGCGGGGATTCGAGCGCGAGCGCGAGCTCGACCGCGAGTGCGGTGAGGTGACGGGCGCGATCCTCGCCGTGGCGGGCGGTCGGATCTCCCAGATCGTGCTGTGCAACCTCCGCCACTGCGTCCCGATCCTGGAGGCCCTGCGCCGGGAAGCCGACGAGCTCGCGGTGGACCTTGCGCTCGTCGCCCGTCCCGACGGCCGGGGCTACGACATCGCCGTTCGCAGGCGCTGATCGCCGGATGGAGAACGGAACGAACTGGGCGGCCCGGACCCGCCAGGGGCGCAAGCCGGGCGACCGTCGCGTCCGGGTCGAGCGGCCCGAGGCGCAGTACTTCCGATACTCGGGCCCGGGGGTCGTGACGGCCAAGGCCGCCGCGATCCAGCCCCAGGGCGCCGTGGGGCGGTTCGGGTTCGGGGCACGACGCGTGCTCTTCGGGCGCGTCCTCTCCACGCACGAGGAGCTCGAGCAGCGGCTGCCGAAGTGGAAGGCCCTCGCGGTCTTCTCGAGCGATGTCATGTCCTCCGTCGCGTACGCGACCGAGGCGAGCATGTTCACGCTGCTGGCCGCCGGCACCATCGCGTTCGGCTACCTCCTGCCGATCTCGCTCCTGATCGTCGGCCTGCTGTTCCTCGTGACGTTCTCCTATCGCCAGACCATCCGGGCGTACCCCGGTGGCGGCGGGAGCTACATCGTCGCCCATGCGAACCTCGGGACCCTGCCCGGGCTGGTCGCCGCGGGCGCCCTGCTCACCGACTACGTCCTGACGGTCGCCGTCAGCGTCTCGAGTGGCGTCTTCAACCTCGCGTCGGCCTTCCCGGTCCTGCAGGATGTCACCGTTCCGCTCATCGTCGGCTCGATCCTGCTCGTCATGGCCGTCAACCTGCGGGGCATCCGCGAGAGCGGCACGATCTTCGCCCTGCCGACCTACATCTTCGTGGGAAGCGTGCTGCTCCTCGTCGGGGTCGGCGTCGGGCGGACGCTGCTTGGGGCCGCCCCACACGTGACGGACGTCGTCCCGATCCACGTCCCGGTCGAGAGCCTCAGCCTGCTGCTCCTCATGCGCGCGTTCGCCGATGGCTGCAGCGCGATGACGGGGACCGAGGCGATCTCCAACGGGACGCCCGCCTTCAAGCCGCCCGAGTGGAAGAACGCGCAGACGACGATGGTCGCGATGGCCGTGATCCTGGGCACGGTCTTCCTCGGCATCTCCTACCTCGCCGGGGTCGCCGGTGCGGTGCCCACCGAGCACGAGTCCGTGCTCTCGCAGGTCGCCCGGGCGACGTTCGGCCCGGGCCCGCTCTGGTACCTCCTCCTCCTGTCGACGATGGCCATCCTCGTGCTGGCGGCCCAGACGAGCTTCGCCGACTTCCCCCGCCTGGCGTCGATCCTCGCCCGCGACGGGTTCATGCCCCGGCAGTTCGCGTTCCGGGGCGAGCGGCTGGCGTTCAACGCGGGGATCGTCGCACTCGCCCTCCTCGCGATCGCGGTCGTGCTTCCGTTCGGCGGACGCGTGGAGGCCCTCATCCCGCTCTACGCGATCGGCGTGTTCACGGCATTCACGCTCTCGCAGGCGGGGATGGTCCGCCACTGGTTCTCCGAGCGCGGCCCGGGCTGGCGGCGCAGCGCGCTGATCAACGGCGTCGGCGCGATCGCGACGGGGATCGTGGCCGTCGTGTTCGCGATCGCGAAGTTCGCCCTCGGAGCCTGGATCGTCCTCATCATCGTGCCGCTGCTCGTCGTCGCGATGCTGCTGGTCCACCGCGAGTACTCGACCGCCGAGCTCGAGCTCCACGTCAAGCCGGAGGCCGTGATCGGCCCGCCGTCGAGGCGCCAGCGCGTCGTCGTGCCGCTCGTGGACATGCGCCGCGACGTCATCCAGGCCCTCAAGTTCGGCCTGACGATGTCGGACCAGGTCGTCGCCGTCCACGTGACGGACGACCTCGCCGCGGCCGACCGGCTCCGCGAGCGGTTCGAGCGGCAGGTCCCGGGCGTGGACCTCGTCATCGTCGAGTCGCCGTTCCGCGAGCTCGTCCAGCCCTTCATCCGATACCTGGAGGTGACCGCCGCGAAGGATCCGTCGACGGTCACGATCGTCCTCGTGCCGGAGCGGATCATCCGGCACTGGTGGGAGCGCTTCCTGTACAACCAGAACGCCCACCGGATCCGGGACGCGCTCACCGGTCACCCGGGCATCCTGGTGGCCGACGTACCGTTCCGGCGCAGCGCGTAGGTCCTCGACGGCCAGCGGGCGATCCACGCCCCGGCATCGCTATGGAAGCTCTTCGGGATCCCGGACGCGGTAACCGATGCCCGGCTCCGCGACGATGAGGTCGCGGGCCTGCCCGGTCGGGTCGGCCGCGGCGAGCTTGCGCCGCAGCCGGCTCACGTAGACGTGGAGGTAGTGCCCTTCCTCCGCATACGCCGTCCCCCAGACCGCGCGCAGCAATCGACCTCGGGTGAGGAGCCGGCCGGGCTGGCTGAGCATGACCTTGAGCAGCTCGTACTCGTGTGGCGTGAGATCGAGCGGCGTCCCCCCGATGGTCACGACCCGTCGGCCGATGTCGAGGGCCACGGGCCCCAGCGCGACCCGCCCGGCCTGGTCGGCGGCCGGCCCGGCGGCGCGGCGCAGGAGGGCCGCGATCCGTGCTCGCAGCTCGGCCAGGCCGAAGGGCTTCGTCACGTAATCGTCGGCTCCCGCCTCGAGGGCGGCGACCTTGTCCGGTTCCTCGCCCCGGGCCGAGAGGATGAGGATGGGCGTGGTCGCGTCTCGTCGGACCCGCCGGACGACGACGATCCCGTCGCGGTCCGGCAGCCCGAGGTCGAGGACGATGAGGTCGGGTCGCTCCGCCTCCCATCGCTCGAGCGCCTCACCCGCGTCGGACGCCTCGACGACCCGGTAGCCGTGCGCGGCGAGATTGCCCGCGACCGAGCGCCGCGTCGGCTCGTCGTCCTCGACGACCAGGAGGTGCGGCCCGGCCGTCATGGCGCCACGGTCTCCCGGAGCGGCGCGGCGGCCGGGACCACGAGGTGCACGGCCAGGCCACCCAGCTCGCTCGGGCCCGCCTCGGCCCGACCCTCCATCGCCTGGATCAGCCCCTGGACGACGCTGAGGCCGATGCCCATCCCGCGGCGCGCCCCTTCGCGCCGTCCCTCGACGCGGTAGAACTTCTCGAACAGTCGGGGCATCGCCTCGGGCGGGACGCCCGGGCCGCCGTCCTCCACGGTGAGCTCCACCGCGCCGTCGCGCTCGCGTCCGACGACCCGGATCGGTGCCCGCGGGGACGCGTACCGGACGGCGTTCTCGAGGAGATTGGTCAGGATCTGGTCGAAGAAGAGGGCGTCGGCGCGCACGAGCGGCAGATCGTCGGGCAGCTCGAGGGTCACCGGTCGGTCGGCCAGGACCGGGGCGAGCCGGTCCACGACCGGTTCGACGAGGTCGCGCAGCTCGAAGACCTCGAGGTCGGGCCGCAGCGCGCCGGCCTCGATCCGGCTGAGATCCAGCATGTTCCTGACCAGGTGGCCGAGCCGCTGCGCCTCCAGGTCGATCGACCTCGCAGCCGCCTGCCGCTCCGCCGGCTCGGGCTCGACCGCCGGGTCCATGAGGCTGCCGGCCGCCGCCCGGATGCTCGCCAGCGGGGTCCGCAGGTCGTGCGAGACGGAGTCCAGGAGCGCGCTCTTCAGCGCATCGCTCTCGCGGGCGATCTCGGCGAGGGTCGCCTCACGGGCGAGCTGCTCGCGCCGGACCGCGAGCGCGATCTGGTCGGCGGCCAGCGCCAGCAGTCGGGTCTCCTCGCGGCTCGGCAAGCCACTGGCCCGCAGCCGCGCCGCCCAGAGCGACCCGAGGACCTCGCCCTCCGACTCGAGCTTCACCCGGAAGATGGTCGTCTCGCTGGCGGAAGGTCGCTCCGGGCCGCGTCGCGCCGGGAGGTGGGCCCGGACCCAGCGGGCCGGCTCGTCACCTGGCGTGCGCGCGAGCGTCGCGACGCTCGGCGACGTTGGGGGCGGGCCGTCCGGCCGACTGTCGGCCAGGATGCGCTCCCGCCCACCCCCCTCCAGGCCGATCCAGATCCGGTCCATCCGCGCGTCGGTCGCCAGGCGCTCCACGATGGCCGGTGCGGCGCGGTCGAGGTCCGCCGCCGTCGCGAGGAGCCGGCTGACGGCGAAGAGGGCCTGCGACTCGCGTGCGCGCCGGACCGCCTCGCCCGCGCGTTCGGCCTGACGGGCCGCGAGCCGGCCGACCGCGACCGCGACGAAGAGGAAGAGCAGCAGGTCGAGCCAGTCGCGCGGGTCGGCGACGCGGAGCGTGTAGCGGGGCTCGGTGAACAGGAAGTCGTAGAGCCCGACGGAGACGAAGGCGGTCAGGATCGCCGGCCAGGTCCCGGCGATCACGCCCATCGCGACGACCGCCACCAGGTAGACGGGAGATGCATCCGGCAGCCCGACCGTCGGGGTCTCGAGCAGCGCGATGGCGGCGGTCGACGCGGCCAGCAGGCCGGTCGCGACGAGGGCGTGGCGGATGCCCCGGGTCACGACCTCCCGCGGGATGTCCGACGGCCGTCCGAGGGCTCGCATGTCCGCATGGTAGGCCGGTCGCCGCGCCCGGACGGGCCGCGCCTCGACGGCCCTCTTCGGCCGAGTCCTACGCGAGGGGCTCGAAGCGGGCCGTGAAGTGGCGGAGGGCCTGGGCCTCCCGGACGATCCGGTAGCCCCGCAGGTCGTCGGCCCGCTCGGCGACCCAGCGGACGACCTCGATGACGTAGTCGACGTGGCTCTGGGTATACGTCCGGCGCGGGATCGCCAGCCGGACGAGGTCCATCGCGGCCGGCGTCTCGCTCCCGTCCGGGTGCCGCCCGAACATGACGGTGCCGATCTCGCAGCCGCGGATGCCGCCCTCGACGTACAGGGCGACCGCCAGCGACTGGCCCGGGTATCGGAGCGGTGGGATGTGCGGCAGCAGAGCACGGGCGTCGAGGTAGACGGCGTGGCCGCCGATCGGCCGGACGACCGGGACGCCGGCGGCGTCGAGCGCCTCGCCGAGGTAGGCGGTCGAGCGGATCCGGTAGCGCAGGTAGTCCTCGTCGACGACCTCCCGGAGGCCCTGAGCGATCGCCTCGAGGTCCCGCCCGGCGAGGCCGCCGTAGGTCGGGAAGCCCTCGGTCAGGATCAGCAGGTTCCGGCACCGCTCGGCCAGCCCGTCGTCGTTCATGCCGAGCCAGCCGCCGATGTTCGCGAGGCCATCCTTCTTCGCCGACATCGTCATCCCGTCGGCGAGCGAGGCCATCTCCCTGACGATGTCGGGGATCGAGCGTTCCGCCTGCCCCTCCTCGCGGGTCTTGATGAACCACGCGTTCTCGGCGAAGCGGCAGGCGTCGAGGAACAGCGGGACACCGTGCCGATCGCAGACGTCGCGCGCGGCGCGCAGGTTCCTGAGCGAGACCGGCTGGCCCCCGCCGGAGTTGTTGGTGATCGTGACGAACACGACCGGGACGCTCCCGGCCCGGTCGGCGAGGAGGCGATCGAGCGCCGCGATGTCGATGTTGCCCTTGAACGGGTGGACGAGGGCCGGGTCGTGGCCCTCGGGGATCACGAGGTCCAGCGCCTCCGCGCCGGTGGCTTCGACGTTCGCCCGGGTGGTATCGAAATGGGTGTTGTTCGGAACGGCCTTGCCAGGCCCGCCCAGCGCGGTGAAGAGGATCCGCTCGGCCGCGCGGCCCTGATGGGTCGGGATGATGTGCCTGAACGGCCAGAGTGCACGCACGCTCTCCAGGAAGGCGTACCAGCTCGGGCTGCCGGCGTACGACTCGTCGCCGTGCTGGATCGCGGCCCACTGGTCGCGGCTCATCGCGCCGGTGCCGGAGTCGGTCAGGAGGTCGATGAGGACGTCATCGGCATGGAGGCTGAACAGGTTCCAGCCGGCCTCCCGGATCGCCCGTGCGCGCTCCTCGCGCGTCGTCAGCCGGACCGGCTCGACGGCGTGGATGCGGAACGGCTCGATGATCGTCCGCCAGCGGTCCATCCGGCCGAGGATACGCCCGGCGATCTCGAGCGAGGCGGCCCGCTCGACGCCGCGGGCCTGAGGCCCGGTGGGGCGATCCGCCCCAAGCCCCTGGGTCAGCCCTGCGCTCGGGCGG
>JAPVSP010000408.1:0-5782 GCA_047519685.1 Chloroflexota bacterium | reverse complement strand
TGGACGCTCGCGCACGGGATCCCGACGCTCGGGCGGATCGAGGCACCCGGCACTGTCGACGGCGGCGATGCGTTCTGGCTGCGGCCCGACCTGCTGTGCGTCGGCCGGACGCTCCGCTCGGACTCGCGCGGCATCCGACAGCTCGCCGCGCTCGTCGGTGGCGATGTCCGGGTCTTCGACGTGCCGTACTGGCGCGGCCCGAGGGAGCTCCTCCATCTCCTCTCGATCGTCTCGCCGGTCGCCGATGACCTCGCCGTGGTGTTCCTCCCGCTCCTGCCGGTCGGACTCTGGGAGCTCCTCGGCGAGCTCGGCATCCGGACCATCCCCGTCCCCGAGGAGGAGATCGGGAGCCTCGGCTGCAATGTCCTCGTCGTCCGGCCGGGGGTGCTCGTCATGGCCGAAGGGAACCCGACCACGCGTCGAGCGCTCGAGGCGGCCGGCTGCGAGGTCCACACGTACCCGGCGTTCGAGATCGGCCTCAACGGATCCGGCGGCCCGACCTGCCTGGCCCGGCCCATCCTCCGTGGCTGAAAGCCGGCTCGATGGGCTCTCGGACAGGGAGCGGGCGCTGATCGCGGCCGTGACCCCGGCCCGGGTCGAGGCCGAGCTCCGCGCACTGATCCGCACGCCGTCCGTCACGGGCGACGAGGAGGCCGCCGCCGCCCTCGCAGCGGGCCTCCTGTCCGAGGCCGGCTGCCCCGTCGAGATCCGACGCGACCCTGACGCCGCCGCGATCCGGGCCGACCCGGATTTCCCTGGCATGGAGGTCCCGAGGGAGACGTTGCCGGTCGTGCTCGGCACGACCGGGCGGCCCGGCGGGCGCCGGGTGGTGCTCGCGGGGCATCTCGATGTCGTGCCCGTCGGCGACGCGAAGAGCTGGACGGTCGATCCGTGGGGCGCCGAGGTCCGTGACGGCCGGCTGTACGGGCGGGGCGCCTGCGACATGAAGGGCGGTGTCGCCTCGATCATCGGGGCGGTCCGGGCCCTCCGCGACGTGGACGTGCCGCTCGAGGGCGAGGTCGTCGTGGCGCTCGTCCCATCCGAGGAGGACGGCGGGTCGGGGATGCTGGCCGCCATCCGCGCCGGGGCTACCGGCGACCTGGCGGTCATCGCCGAGCCAACGCGGCTGGAGCTCATCGTCGCCCACGCCGGAGCGATCACGTTCCGCCTCGACGTCCCGGGCAGGGCGGCCCATGCCTCGATGCGCCGCGAGGGTGTCTCCGCCCTCGATGCGCTGTACGTGCTCCTGGGCGCGCTCGCGGCCGACGAGGCCGCGCGGAATGCCTCCGAGACCGACCCGTTGATGACGGCGCTCGGGCTGCCGTATCCCACGATCGTCGGCAAGGTCGCCGGCGGGGACTGGGCATCGACGGTGCTCGACCGGATCGTGGCCGATGGCCGCTACGGTGTCCGGCTGGGGCAGACATGGCAGGACGCGGCGGCCGAGCTGCGAGCCTGCATCCAGCGGGCGTGTGAGAGCGACCCGTGGCTCCGTGAGCATCCCGCCACCGTCGAGGTCACGGGCGGTCGCTTCGGCTCGGCTCGGACCGACCCGTCAGGGCCCCTCGCGGCCGGCCTCGCTCGCGCCGCCGACGACGTCCTCGGCCGTGAGCCTGCCCGGCTCGGGGCGCCGTACGGGGCCGACATGCGGCTGCTCGCCACCGAGGGCCGCACGCCGACGGTCATGTTCGGGCCGGGCGACGTGGCGGTCGCCCACAGCGCCGACGAGCACGTGTCGCTCGATGAGGTCGTCGATTGCGCGCGGGTCCTCGCGGTCTGGGCCGCCAGGGAGCTCTCGCCCCGGGCCTGAGGCCCCCTACCGGGTCGGCCCGACGGGCGGTGGGGCGGGAGGGCCAGCCTCGGCCGCCCGCTGCTCCGCCGCGATCTCGACCAGCCGACAGAGCGCGTTCGCCAACCGCATCTGCTCCGGCGTTCGGGCGTGGACCCGCAGCAGCTCGGGGCTCGCGACGACGACGGCCAGGACGCGGGCCCGCGAGACGGCCACGTTCAGCCGGTGCCCGTCGTACAGGAAGTCCATGCCCCGTGGTGCGTCGTCGACCGACGAGGTGGTCATCGAGTAGATGGCAACGGCCCCTTCCTGGCCCTGGAACTTGTCCACCGTGCCGACGCGCCCGTAGGTGTCGAGGCGTCGGCGCAGCGCCGTCTGGATCCGCGCGACCTGCGCGTTGTAGGGGGTCACGACGAGGATGTCGTCGATCGTCATGGGCCGAAGGTCCCCGAACCGGTCGGTCCAGGAGCCGTCGAGCAGCGCGTCGATCGTGGCCGCGACCGACTCGGCCTCGGCAGGGGAGTCGGAGTCGTCGCCCGTGTGGCTGACGGGCACCCAGCGGACGCCGACGCCGTTCCATGGCCGCGGAGCCTCGAGATCCTGCCGGATGGTGGAGGGGTCGGTCGTCAGCCGGCCCTCGTAGAACGCGGGCGAGGTGTAGTCGTTGATGGCGGGGTGGAGCCGGTAGGTCCGGTCGAGGAAGAGGCCGGCGGCGGCTGGGACCGTGACCGCGTCGCCGACGAGGTGCTCCAGGGCCGAGGCGCCCGCGCCCTCGGGGTGGACGCCCTGGGTGACCTGGGGCAGCTGGTTCGGGTCGCCGAGCAGCACGATGGACCGGGCGACCGCCCCCATCGCGACGGCGTTCGCGAGCGCCAGCTGCCCCGCCTCATCGACGAACAGGACGTCGAGCGCCTCCACGAGCTCGGGGCGGGACAGCACCCAGGACGTCGCGGCGACCACCTCGTAACGCCCGGCGGCGAGCCCCTCGGCGACAGCCTGCCACGAGGCGGCCAGGTCGACTCCCGACAGATGCGAGCCGTCGTCGCCGTTGTCGCAGCGCTGGATCGCTCGGAAGGGCACGCCGAGCCGTCCGCAGGCCTCGTGGGCCATGACGAGGAGGTTCGTGATGGCCTTGTGCGACTGCGCCGTGATCCCGACGCGCCGTCCCGCCGCGAGCAGCCGCGCGATCATCTCGCCGCCCGCGTAGGTCTTGCCCGTGCCCGGCGGTCCCTGGATCGGCAGGACCCCGCCATCGAGCTCGAGGGCCAGGCGGCACGCGGCCTCGAGCGGCGTCTCGCCGGGCCCGGCGAGCGGGCCCCCGGCCAGGCCGGCCGCGAGTCGTGGCCGGCGCCGCAGGAGCAGGTCGCGGGCCGGACGCCAGGGCCCGTGAGCGTCGATCCCGTGCTCGATCGCCCAGTCGGCGATCCGGGCCAACGCATCGCGCATCGGGTCCGTCTCGAGCGGTTTGCGGGGGATGAGCGCCCGAGGGTGATGATCGAGGTTGCCCCGCGAACGGAACACGTCGATCGTGTCGCCGGCATCGCCGAGCGCCACGACCTCGACAGCCTGGTCCGTGGCCGGGTCGATCGCCTCGGAGCCGGGCCGGAACTTGTGGTCCTGCGGCGGGAAGCGGTACCGACGGACCATCCCGCCGCGTCCGCGCGGGGCCACGTCGCGCTCGAACTCAAGCCCGCCGAGCGCCTCGCCGGACTCGATGAGCTCCTCGGCCGAGGCGCGGTCCCGCAACGAGAACCACAGCCACCAGGCGGGCTTCGCCTCGCGGCGGTGCCAGTCGAGCAGCTGGGCGAGCAGCCAACGGCCCTGCTCCTCGTCGGTCCGGGCGAGCCGGTCCGCAGGGACACCGCGGGTGAGCGCCTCGACGCGGAGCGTCGTCGCCGCGTCCCGCGCGGCGCGGGCGTCCCCGGGCAGGCCGCTCTCCAGGGGCGGGCGCTCGATCGGCCACCCGCGATCGATCGCCTCGCGGCGGCGCGCCTCGAGCCAGCCGCGCAGGCGCCAGGTGGAGACGCAGTCGTCGCGGTTGTATGCGGCGAGCTCGTCGATGTGACGGGGATCGCCGTCCTGCAGCCATGTCTCGTACGCCACGACCGAGAACCCCGCGGTCGTCACGGGACCCTCGCGCCCGGGCAGGTAGAAGTGCTCGATCTCCTTGAGCGAGTACGACTCGACCGACGCGCGGACGCCCTGCCGTACGACCTGCAGGAGGTCGACGAGGGCCTTGCCCCGCAGGATCCGGTCGACCTCGTCCTCACGGGTCGCGTGGCGCCGGACGAGCCGCTTGATGGCGCCGGACTCGTAGCCGCCGTAGTGGTAGACGTGCATCCGCGGGTCGCCGTCCAGCCGGTCGATGACGAGGTCGACGAACGCCTCGAAGGCCGCCTTCTCGCCTGCCCGATCGTGGCCCCACAGCGGTCGGTACTCCGGCTCGCCGGCCGGTGCCGCCAGCACCCCGAGCAGGTACTCGAGGCCGCCCTCGGCGATCCACGGGTCCGCCTCGATGTCGAAGAACAGGTCCCCGGGCGAGGGCTCCGGGAGCGCCGCCAGGCCCCGGCCCGGCTCGTCCGGCGAGGGCTCGATGAGCTCGTAGCGCAGCCGGCCCTGGCGGCGCCCGTCGAGCTGGAGCCGCGCCTGGTCGCGCAGCCGCCGGAGGGTGCCGGCATTCAGGTCGGCGATGGCCCGATCGGCCGGGAGCTCGCCGAGCGCCTCGAGCGTCGCGATCCCGGCTTCGGAGAGCCGCTCGGTCGCGGCCCGGCTCATCCCGGCGACCAGCGAGAGATGGTCGTCCGCTCGACGCCGGTCGATGCAGGTCGGGAACCACGCGCACACGCGGCAGTGATCCACCGGGTCGGGGTAGGTGGCCGGGCCACCATCGAGCCCGACGAGCAAGCGCGCCTCGAAGCGCCGCTTCACCTCGCGGTAGTAGGCCGCGTAGTCCTCGAGCCGGAGCGGATGGGTCCGTCCGTCGCCGGTGACGATGTGGACCCGCTCGGGTGACAGACCCTGGAGGGTCGCGAGCCGTTCCGAGTAGACGCAGACCTGGAGGACGGCGCTGCCCTTGACGCCGAGGGAGAGCTTGGTGTCGGCGACCTCGTAGCTCCAGTCGCCGAGCGCCGACGGCCGGTCGACCTTGAGCAGGAAGTCGGCGTGCCCGCGCCAGCGGCCGTCGAAGAACGTCGCCTGGTAGACGACGTCCACGCCGGCGCGCATCGCCTCGAGCGTCTCGCGCTCCGCCGCGCGCAGGTCGTCGGGCGTCCGCAGGGCCTCTCGGTCGACGGCGTGGACCGTCAGCCCGCTCGTCCTCAGCGCCTCGAGGTAGGCGAGCTCATGGGCGTCGCCGTGCTGCTGGAGCAGCACGACCTCGGGGTCCTCCCGCTCCGGTGGCCTCTCCCAGCGGCCCTCGACCCGCCCGAGCTCGAGCGTCGCGAGGTGGTCGCAGGCGAGGAAGCCCACGAGGTCCGTGGCGCTGACGACCAGCGTGCCATCGGGATGGAGCTGCATGGCACAAGGCTACCGGAGCCCCACGTCAACTCGGATGACACGCTGGTCGGGCGGCGCTCCGCTCGACTGAGTGCGACGCGGACGATGAGCTCCAGGCGCCGACCACGCCGAAGGTCGCCCGCAGGTCGGTCCGACCCGGGAGCGACGGGCAGGCGCGCCTACCCGAACAGCTCCTCGACCGCGGCCGCGAAGACCTCCGTGTGCCGGTCGACGTCCGCCTCCGTCGTCGCCGGCGACATGAGCGCCATGTTGTGGAACGGGGTCATGAGGATCCCGCGGTTCATGGCGTACAGGTGGAGCAGGCGCTCGAGCTCCGGGTCGGCATGCGCCGCCTGCTCGGAGCCGTTCCGCGGCGGATCGGGCAGGAAGTGGTACTCGGCCCGGGCCCCCAACCGTGTCACGTGCCAGGGCACGGCGCGCGAGCGGATGACGCTGTCGACGCCGGCGGTCCAGCGCTCCGCCAGCGCGATCATCCGC
>JAPVSP010000407.1:0-2053 GCA_047519685.1 Chloroflexota bacterium | reverse complement strand
TTCCCGTCGGGCGACGGGATGTTCGCGAACGGCATGCCCATGTACCTGGCGTACTCCGGCAGCGCCGGCGGGAGGGCGTCCATCGGGTCGTAGTCGTCGAACCCGTAGAGGAACTCGACGGCCGCGCCGGCGTCCCGGAGGGCCCGCGCGATGCAGTCGTGCATGATGACGCCCCGGAGGCTCCCCACTGTGACAGGACCGGAGGGCGTTTTGGCATCGTTGACGACGTGCCGGTCGGGAGCCTGCTTGAGGAGCTCCTCGACGAGGAGATCGACCCACATGGCCCCGTTACCTTCTCGCCGCCGCTGCAGGCTTCCTCCGGACGAGCCACTCACGCGCCTCGCCGACGAGATAGAACGATCCAGTCACGACGAGCACGTCCTCCGGACCCGTCATCGCAAGCGCGCGCTCGATCGCCGCACGGCGGTCCTCGACCGGCTCGACGTGCGGCGTGTACCGGCGCACCTCCTCGGCGAGCGCCGCAGCGGGGAGCGCGTGGGGGTTGTGCGGCGTCGTCGTGATCACAAAGTCGGCGAGCGGGGCAACGAGCGCGGTGACGGTGTGGTAGTCCTTGGTCTCGAGCATCGCAAACACCAGCACCAGCCGGCGGCCGCCGAGCAGCTCTGTGAGCGTGCCGCGGAGCGCGGCCATCGAGGCGGGGTTGTGCCCGACGTCGATGATCGTGTACGGCCGCGTGCCGGCCAGCTCCTGGCGGGCGGGCCACCGAACCGCCGCCAGCCCGCGGCGGACCACCTCGGGTGATGCCCCCAGACCGTCCTCGGCCAGCCACTCCACGGCCGCCACGGCTGTCGCGGCATTGATCGCCTGGTGGCGCCCCAGGAGCGGCACGTAGACGTCGTAACGCCCGCGCCGCCCGCCGATCTCGGCCCGGACGCCGTCGAGGGACGAGTCGCGCAGGGCGACCTCCACGTCCCGGCCGACGAGCACGAGGCGCGCGTCCTGGGCCGCGCACACACCGGCGATCACGGCGCCCGCTGCCTCGGGCTGGGGCGCCGAGACGACCCGGCCGCCGGGCCGGATGATCCCGGCCTTCTCACGGGCGATGGCGGTGAGTGTGTTCCCCAGGATCTCGGTGTGGTCGTAGCTGATCGGCGTGATCACCGAGACGAGCGGCTCGAGCACATTGGTCGCGTCCAGCCGGCCGCCGATCCCGACCTCGACGACCGCGACGTCCACCCGGCGTCGGACGAAGTACAGAAGCGCCATCGCAACCGTCGTCTCGACGTACGTTGGGGGGCCCCACGGCAGATCGCGCGCCGCCTCGACCGCCGGGCGCGCCGCCTCGACCAGCGCGACCAGGTCGGACCGGGGAATCATGTGGCCGCCCACGCGGATGCGCTCCCGGTAGTCCACGAGGTGCGGCTTGACCGTCAGGCCGACCCGGAGGTGCGCCGCCCGGAGGATCTCGGCGATCATCGCGGCAGTAGAGCCCTTCCCTTTGGTGCCGGCGACGAGGACGCTGCGGAGCCGGGCATGGGGGTCGCCGAGCTGCCCGAGGAGATGGCGCATCCGCGCGAGCTTGACCTCGCGAGACGCCCCGCGTCCCCCGGGAGGGCGGTCTGACGCGATCAGGCCGTCGATGTACCGGAGCGCGTCTTCGTACGTCATGCCACGCACGCCGAGTGCACTATCTTGCAGGATGGCGCGGAAGGAGATGGGGACGGGTCACGCCGCGCCCTCGAGCTGCAGCCGGGCCGCGGCGAGGGTGTTCTCCAGCAGCATCGCGATCGTCATCGGGCCGGTGCCGCCGGGCATCGGCGTGATCGCGCCGGCCACCTCCCGCACGGCCTCGAAGTCCACGTCGCCGACGATCCGGCCGTCCTCGCGGCTGATGCCGACGTCGATGACGACGGCGCCCGGCTTCACCATCTCCCGCCGGATGATACGGGGCCGGCCGACGGCCGAGACCAGGATGTCGGCCCGCCGGGTGTGCCCCCCGAGGTCCGCCGTCCGCGAGTGGCAGAGCGTGACCGTCGCGTGCCGCGCCAGCAGGAGGAGCGCCGTGGGCTTCCCGACGATGTTGCTGCGGCCG
>JAPVSP010000406.1:0-19109 GCA_047519685.1 Chloroflexota bacterium | reverse complement strand
GTTCCTGCCCGGGACGCCGTTCTTCCACGGGCTGCATGGCTTCGTGAAGAAGGTCACCGGGAGCTACCCCAGGTAGGCGCTGGCCCACGCCGTCACCGGGAGATCGCGATGAAGAAGGCGGCGATCGTCTATCGCAGCCACACTGGCACCACGCGGCGCTTCGCCGAGGAGATCGGGGCGTACCTGACCGCCCGGGGAGTCGAGGCCCGGGTCGCCTCCGTCGGGGAGTGCGATCTCCGCACGCTCGGCGATGTCGACTACCTGATCCTCGGCTGCTGGACCAACGGGCTGATGGTCCTGCTCCAGCATCCGGACCAGCCGTGGATCGACTTCGCGAGGGCCATGCCGGCCGTCGCGACGCCGAGGGTCGCCCTGTTCACGACGTACAAGCTCGCGACCGGCAGGATGTTCAAAGAGATGCGCCGGCACCTGGCCGGCAAGACGGCGGGGATCACGCTCGAGCTGAAGTCGCGTGACGGCCGCCTGTCCGATCGAGGCCGGCGGGCGCTCGACGAGTTCCTGGCGGGCTGAGAGCGCTCCGCCCCGCTCGGGGGAGGGTCGCCGGACGGATGCGGCGGCCTGCGCTATCCTTCGACAGCTTCCGACAGATTCGATGAGGTTTCGCCCGTTGTCCCCCGACGACGCCCGAGACGAGACGGCCTGGATCGGCCTGAGCGAGGCGAGCCGCATGCTCGGCATCGCGCCCGGCACCCTTCGACGCTGGGCCGACGCCGGGCGCGTCCCCGTCTTCACGACCCCGGGCGGCCACCGACGCTTCGCTCGAGGCACGATCGCCGCGCTCCTCCCGGCGCCCCGGGCCAGGCGGCCGACCCTTGCCAGGCTCGGGGCGTCGCCGGAGCGCATCGCGCGCGCCTACCGGTCGCGACGGATGCGGCCGGAGCCGGCGGCGGCGCCCTGGATCGAGGCCCTGTCCGCGCAGGACCGTCTCGCCTTCCGCGAGCGCGGCCACGAGCTCGTCTCGCTCCTGCTCGAGCACCTCGATGCCGGCGGCGGCGACCGTCCGGCCACCAGGCTGCAGGAAGCCGAGCGGCTGGCGGCGACGTACGGCCGGCGGGTCGCGGTGCTGGGCGCATCGCTCGGCGAAGCGGTGCAGGGCTTCCTCAGGTTCCGCAGCCCGTTCGTCGATGAGCTCGCGGCCATCGCCCGGAAGCGGGGTCTCGACACCCGTGAGGCGACCGCGCTGCTCGCCGACGCCGAGCGGGCGATGGACCGCCTGCTCGTCGCGATGATGACCGGCCATTCGCTCGAGGCCGGCGCGCGCCGGGTCGCGGCGCGCCGGACCGCGACGCACCGTCGCCCCGATCGGGAGGGGTCCACGAGGCCCGATCGAGCCTGACGTGTCCGTCCCCAGCATCCCTCCCGGGCAGACCGACGACCTCACCCGCCTCGCGCACGAGGCCTCCCTGTGGGCGATCGCGGCGGACGCCACCCACCTGGATGCCGACGCCCGCGCCGAGCTCGCGCGTTCGCTCGAGACCTGGACCGGCATCGAGGGCTGCCTCGTCCTGACGACCTGCCATCGCGTCGAGGTCTACGGTCGCGGATCGGCCCCGGCACTGCCGGGAGGCGACCGGGCGAGCGGGCCCCGGCTCCTCGTCGGTCGCGCGGTGGTCCGCCATCTGCTCCGGGTGGCCGCGGGGCTGGAGAGCGCCGTCGTGGGCGAGGACCAGATCCTGTCGCAGCTCCGGTCGGCGGCGCGGACGCTGCTCGAGGGCGCCGAGCCCGACCCCGTCCTCGACCGCCTCGCGCAGGCCGCCCTTCATCTCGGACGACACGTGCGCCGTGCCGGGCGACCGCGGGAGCGTGGACTTGCGGAGCGTGCCCTGGGCTGGCTCGGTCGCCGGACGGAGAATCCGGCGCATCCTCGCCTGCTGGTCGCCGGAGCGGGACCGATGGGCCGGACCGTGGCCTACGCCGCGCGCCGTCGCGGAGCGCAGGTCTCGGTCGCGACTCGCTCGCCGCGCCGCCTGTTCGACGGCCTCGAGGCCGTCGACCTCAGGGCGGGGGCCGCGCTCGCCCCCGCCGTCGACGGCATCGTCGTCGCCCTTGCCGGTCGATGGGAGGCGCTCGTGAGCCTCGACCCCGGCAACCTCCCCCCGACGGTCGACCTCTCCGCGCCGGGCGCGATCCCGCCGGCGGTACGTGCCGGCCTCCGGCGTGGCTTCATCGACATCGATGGCCTCTTCGAGGGCCCGGTGGCCCCGCCGGAGGGCGCCGTCGGCGCATTCACGGCGCGGGCAGCCGCCGAGGTCGACCTCGCCGAGCGCGCCTTCCTCACCTGGCTCGCCGCCCGGCCCGCGGGGGCCTCGGCGCGCAGCCTCGTGGATCGGGCGGCCCGACGTCGCGATCGACGGGTGGAGCGAACGTTGCGCCGGCTCCCTGAGCTGGACGAGCGTGGCCGGGAGCTCGTCCGACAGCTGGCCGCCCAGCTCGCCGCGGACATCCTCCACGAGCCGCTATCGCATCTCCGCTCCGATGCCGACGGGACCGCGCGGGTCGCCGCGCGCGAGCTCTTCGACCTGTGAGCGCCCTGCGGCTCGGGACCCGGGGATCGACCCTCGCCCGCCTCCAGTCCGGCCTGGTCGCCGACCTCCTGCGGGAGGCGGGGCTGGACGTGGAGCTCATGGTGATCGTGACCGAGGGCGACGTCAGGCCTCCCGACACGGCCTGGGGCGAGGGTGCCTTCGTCGGCGCGCTCGAGGGCGCGCTCGCCGAAGGGTCGATCGACCTCGCCGTCCATTCGGCGAAGGACGTGCCCCTCGACACGAGGCTCCCGGTCGCCGCATATCCCGTGCGCGCGGATCCGCTCGACGCGCTCGTCTGCCGCGATGGCCGCTCGCGGCTGGTCGACCTGCCGGCCGGGTCGCGGGTCGGGACCGACAGCCCGCGGCGGACGGGCTTCCTCCGTGCCGCGCGGCCCGACCTCCGGGTCGTGCCGCTCCATGGCAACGTCGACACCCGGCTCCGCCGACTTGGCGAGGGCGCCGTCGATGCGCTCGTCCTGGCCGTCGCGGGGCTCGAGCGCCTCGGCCGCGCCGACCGGATCGACGAGATCCTGCCGGCCGACGTCCTCCCACCGGCCCCCGGACAGGGTGCACTCGCGGTCCAGGTCCGGCCCGGCTCACGGTCGCTGCTTGACCAGGTCGCGGCGATCGACGACCCGGCGGTCCGGCAGGAGGTCGAGTGCGAGCGAGCGATCCTGCGGGCGGCCGGCGGCGGCTGTCGGGCTCCGATCGGTGCCTCCGCCGTCCTGGTCGACGGGCGCCTGGCGATCACCGCCGGCGTCGTGGAGCCCGACGGGACGGGGCGCCTGGTCGTGGCCAGGAACGCCTTCCCGATGGACGCGGGGTCGGTCGCCGACGAGATCGCCGCGGCCTTCCGGGCGGCCGGCTATCGCCCCTCCGCCGTCGCATGAGCGCCCTCGTCCTCTCCACGCGGCCGGCGGGTCAGCGCGACCCGCTCGTTGCCGCGCTCCTGCGCGCCGACTACCGGGTCGCCGCCGTGCCGACCGTGGCGACCGGACCGGTCGAGGCCGGCGGGGCGTTGGACCGGGCGGTCGCGACCCTCGGGCCGGCCGACTGGGTCGTGGTCACGAGCGCCACCGGGGCGCGCGCCGCCCTCGACGCGATTCGCCGGACCGCCTCGGACGCGGGGAGCTTCCGATGGGCCGCCGTCGGCCGCTCGACCGCCGCCGTCCTGGAGCTCGCCGGCGTCGTCGTCGACGTCGTGCCCGGACGCGCCGACGCAAGGTCGCTCGGAACTTCTCTCGCCGCCACGGAGCCGCTCGCCGGCCGGGCCGTCCTGCTCGCTCGAGCGGACCTCGCGGGCCGGGACCTCCCCGAGGGACTTCGGGCGGTCGGTGCGAGGGTCATCGACGCCGTCGCCTACCTGACCATCGAGGGCCCGGCCGGCTCGCGCGAGCCGCTGGCCGCCGCCCTCGCGGACCCCGACCTCGGTGCGGTGGTGTTCGCCTCGGGCTCCGCGGTCCGGGGCGCCCTCACGCTGGCCGCCGGATCGGGTCGCGCCCGCCTCGCCGTCGTCCCCCTTGTCTCGATCGGACCGGCGACCAGCCGGGTCATCCGCGAGCACGGTCTGCGCGTCGCTGCCGAGGCGCCGACCCCGTCCGTGGAGGGCCTCGTCAGCGCCGTCGCCTCGGCGGTCCCCGCCCCTGTCAGCCCCGCATCGGAGTCCCGAGCATGACCGTCAGCCTTCCCGGCGCGTCCGTCGAGATCCCCACCGGGCATCGACTCCGACGCCTTCGAGCGAGTCCGGCGACCCGTGCGCTGGCCCGCGAGACGCGGCTCCAGCCGGGGCAGCTCGTCGCCCCGCTCTTCGTCCACACCCGGATCGGCTCGGAGCCGATCCCCTCGCTGCCCGGGCAGGCGCGGCTCGGCCTCGACGGACTCCTGTCGACCGCTCGCGAGCTCGCCGACCTGGGCGTCGGCGGCCTCTTGCTGTTCGGGATCCCCAACGAGAAGGACGCCGATGGGCTCGCCGCCGCCGACCCCGAGGGGCCGGTGCCGCAGGCGCTCCGTGCCCTTCGGTCGGCCGGTCTCCCGCTCGTCCTGATGGCCGACGTCTGCCTGTGCGAGTACACGACGCACGGCCACTGCGGGGTGCTCGACGGCGAGCGGATCGCCAACGACCCGTCGCTCCGACGCCTCGCCGAGGCGGGCATCGCCTACGCCGTGGCCGGGGCCGATATCGTCGCTCCCTCGGCGATGCTCGACGGGCAGGTGGCGGCCATCCGGGCGGGGCTCGACGCCGCCGGCTTCGCCGACACCGCGATCATGGCCTATGCCTCGAAGCACGCATCGGCGCTCTACGGGCCGTTCCGCGACGCCGCGGGCTCCGCTCCGTCGTTCGGCGACCGACGGTCGTACCAGATGGACGCGGCGAACGGGCGCGAGGCGATGCGGGAGCTCGCCGCCGACGCGGCGGAGGGCGCCGACATCCTGATGGTCAAGCCGGCCATCACCTCGCTCGACCTGCTCGCCCGCGCCCGCGATCGGTTCGACCTGCCGCTCGCCGCGTACCAGGTCTCCGGCGAGCTGGCGATGCTCGAGGCGGCCGCCGAGCGCGGCTGGATCGACCGGCGGGGCGCGGCGCTCGAGCTGCTGACGGCCATCGCCCGGGCCGGCGCCGACATCCTCATCACCTATCTGGCGGCGGACGCGGCCCGCTGGCTGCAGGAGCGCTCGCGATGATCAGCCCGTACGTCCAGGCCCTCGCGCTCGGACTCGACCCCGCCTGGCGCCGTCTCCCGGCCGAGTCCCGGCACGCCTCCGGCGCGGCCTTCGCCGAGGCGCTCGACGCCGGACCGGGCATCATCACCGAGACCTACTCGCTCATCGGCATCAAGGCCGGCGTCGACCTGCTCGTCTGGCGGCTGGCCCCCTCGCTCGACGAGCTGGAGTCCGCCGCCGCCAGGCTCCTCCGGAGCGGCCTCGGTCGCTGGTTGACCGTGCGCGAGAGCTTCGTCGGCCTGATCGGCGAATCGCTGTACGTCGCGCGACCCACGAGCCAGGAGCGATCGCTCTTCGAGGGCGAGCGGTCGCGCTACCTGATCGTGTACCCGTTCACGAAGTCGACCGAGTGGTACCTCCTGCCGCGCGAGATCCGCCAGGGGTCCATGAACGAGCACATGCGGGTGGGCCACAACTACCCGCAGGTGCGCCAGCTCCTCGCCTACTCGTTCGGGCTGGACGATCAGGACTTCGTCGTCGCGTACGAGACCGACGACCTGCCGGCCTTCTCGGCGCTCGTCCGGGAGCTCCGCGCGACGGAGGGGCGACGCTCGACCGTGCGCGACACGCCCATCCTGACGGCGGTGCATCGGCCCATCGGCGAGATCCTCGAGCTGCTCGGGGCGATCGACGAGGCGACCGACCTGGCGAGCACCCTGGTGGCACCCGTCCGGGGCGAGGCGCGATGAACGCGTCCGCGTCTCGATCCGCGGGCCTTCGATCGAGGGCGGGGCGGCTCTTCCCGGGCGGCGTCAACAGCCCGGTCCGTGCGTATCGCGCGGTGGGCGGTGAGCCGCCGATCCTCGTTCGCGGCGAGGGTGCGCTGGTCTGGGACGCCGACGGCGAGGCGTACCTCGACTACGTGGGCGCCTTCGGGCCGCTCATCCTCGGCCACGCCGACCCGCGCGTCGTCTCGGCCCTCCGCGACGAGGTCGCCAGAGGGGCGCCCTTCGGGGCGACCGGCCCCGCCGAGGTGGAGCTGGCCGAGCGGATCGCGGCGGCGATGCCCTCGATCGAGCGGCTGCGCTTCGTCAGCTCCGGGACCGAGGCCGTCATGAGCGCGTTGCGCGTCGCTCGCGCGGCGACCGGCCGGGACCTGGTCATGAAGTTCGAGGGCGGCTATCACGGGCACGCGGATGGCCTCCTGGCCCGCGCCGGCTCGGGCCTCGCGACGCTCTCGATGCCCGCCAGTGGTGGCGTCCCCGACGCGGTCGCGGCGACCACGGTCCTCGCCAGGTACAACGACCCGGCGTCGGTCGAGCGCCTCCTCGGCGCGCTTCCCGGCCGGATCGCCGCGATCATCGTCGAGCCCGTCGCCGCCAACATGGGGGTCGTGGCGCCCGTCCCCGGCTTCCTCGAGGACCTGCGCCGCCTGACGAGCCGTGAGGGTGCGCTGCTCGTCTTCGACGAGGTGATCACCGGCTTCCGCGTCGCGCGCGGGGGTGCCCAGGCGCGCTACGGCGTCCGTCCCGACCTCACCGTCCTCGGCAAGATCATCGGCGGCGGGCTGCCCGTCGGGGCGTACGGCGGACGGGCGGACCTCATCGACCTGGTCGCCCCGTCGGGCCCGGTCTACCAGGCCGGGACGCTGTCCGGCCATCCCCTCGCCATGACCGCCGGCAGCGCGACCCTCGACGCCCTCACACCCGACGTCTACGCCGAGCTCGAGCGGGCCGGCGCCGCCCTCGAGAGCGGGCTCCTCACGGCCGCCGAGGCGGCCGGGCGCGAGGTCAGCGTGGCCCGGGTCGGCTCGCTCCTGACGGTCTTCTTCCGTCCCGACCCGCCCCGCGACTTCGACGAGGTCGGCGAGATCGACGCGTCGGCCTTCGGCCGGTTCTTCCGGGCGATGCGCGAGGCCGGCGTCCTCCTGCCCCCCTCACCGCAGGAGGCATGGTTCCTCTCGGCCGCGCACACGGACACGGAGATCGCCCGGACGGTCGAGGCCGCCGCCCGTGCGTTCCGGGCATGAGCGACCGCTTCCTTCGCGCCTGCCGCCGCGAGCCAGTCGATCGGACGCCGGTCTGGTTCATGCGCCAGGCGGGCCGCTCGCTCCCCGAGTACCGGGCGATCCGGAAGCGAGCGAGCCTGCTGGAGATCACCCGCGACCCCGCGCTGTGTGCCGAGGTCACCCTCCAGCCCGTTCGGCGGCTTGGCGTCGACGCGGCGATCCTGTTCGCCGACATCACGTCGCCGCTGCCCGGCCTCGGCGTCCCGCTCGAGATCGTCGAGGGCGTGGGGCCGGTCATCGACCCGCCGATCCGCACCCGCCAGCAGGTCGAGGCCCTCCGGGCCTTCCACCCCGACGAGGCCGTCGGACCGCTGCTCGAGGCCATCCGACTTGTCCGGCGCGAGGCGCGAGTCCCGGTCATCGGCTTCGCCGGAGCGCCATTCACGCTCGCCTCGTACCTCGTGGAGGGCCGCTCGGCCCGCGATGCCGTCCGGCTCAAGACGCTGATGCGGGCCGATCCCGACACCTACGAGAGGCTGATGTCGAGGCTCGTGGATGTCACGCTCGCCTACCTCCGGGCGCAGGTCGAAGCCGGCGTCCAGGCCATCCAGCTGTTCGACTCCTGGGTGGGCGCCCTCGCCCCATCCGACTACCGGACGGCGGTCCTGCCACACATGCGGCGGCTCCTCGACGGGCTCGCCGGGCTCGAGGTCCCGACGATCCACTTCGGCGCCGGCGGGGCAGGGCTCCTCGGGCTGCTCGCCGAGGCCGGCGGCGACGTCATCGGCCTCGACTGGCGGGTCGACCTGGCCGAGGCGTGGTCGATCCTGCCCGGCCGGGCCGTCCAGGGCAACCTCGACCCCTCGGCGCTGCTCGGTCCGTTCGAGCGAGCGGCCGACGATGCCCGACGGATCCTGGCGGCTGCCGGCGGCCGACCGGGCCACGTCTTCAACCTCGGGCACGGGGTGCTGCCGGCGACCGACCCGGACGACCTCCGGCGGCTGGTCGACCTCGTCCACGAGGGCACGACGGACGGCGACGCTGCGGTCCCGCTCGAGGCCGCTCGATGATCGCCGCGCCCTGGACGCCGGTCCGCCGGCTCCTGGCGGCCGCCCGCGGCGAGCCGGCCGACGCGACCCCGGTCTGGTTCATGCGCCAGGCCGGATCGGTCGTGCCCGGGTACCGCGAGCTGCGCGCGCGCCGCTCGGTGCTGGAGATCGCCCGGACACCCGAGCTGTGCGCCCAGGTCAGCGTCCTGGCGGCCGAGACGCTCGATACGGATGCCGCGGTCATGTTCGCCGACGTCCTCCTGCCCCTGGCGCCGATGGGCGTCGAGTTCGAGCTGACGGCCGACGGCCCGGTCGTCGCGAACCCGATCCGGTCGGCGGACGACATCGAGCGGCTGCGGCCTCTCGAGCCCGAGACAGACGCCGGCTTCGTGCTCGAGGCGATCCGGCTCGTCCGCGGCGAGCTCGGCGAGCGGCGGGCGGTCGTGGGGCTGGCCGGGGGACCGTTCACCCTCGCCGCCTACCTCATCGAAGGCGGGGCCGCCCGGGACTACGCGCTGACCCGGGCGTTCCTCTACCGCGAGCCGGATGCGTTCGGGCGGCTGCTCGATCGGCTCGCCGACGCGACCGGCGCCTACCTCGCCGCCCAGGCCCGGGCCGGGGCGCACGTCGTCCAGCTCTTCGACACCCATGCCGGACAGCTCGACCCGGCGACGTACGCGGCTGTCGTCGCGCCGCGCGTGCGGCGGATCCTGGCGGCCGTCCCTGCCGGCACGCCGACCATCCACTTCGCGATCCACTCGGCGGCGATCCTCCCCGCGCTGGCCGCGGCCGGGGGCGACGTCGTCGGGATCGACCACCGGCAGTCGCTCGCGGCCGCCTGGGCCGTCATCGGCCCGGGGCGAGCGATCCAGGGCAACCTCGACGGGGCCCGGCTGCTGGCTGGCTGGGACGCGACCCGGGCGGCGGCCGACGTCATCCTCGACGAGGCGGCCGGGCGACCCGGCCACATCTTCAACCTCGGCCACGGCGTCTCTCCCGGGACCGACCCGGGGCTGCTCAGGGAGCTCGCCGTCCACGTCCGCGAACGGAGTCGCCTCGCATGACCCAGCCCTTCGGCGTCCTGCTGATGACCTATGGGTCGCCCGCCGGCCTCGACGACGTCCCGCGCTACCTCGCCGCCGTCCGCGGAGGCCGAGCGGCAGACGACGAGCTGGTGACCGAGTTCACGCGCCGCTATCGGGTCATCGGCGGCTCGCCGCTCATCCCGATCACCGAGGCCCAGGCGGCGGCGCTCGAGGCGCGGCTCGCGGGTGGAGGTCGCGTCCGGGTGGGGATGCGCTTCTCGGAGCCGTCGATCGCCGGGGCGATCGCGTCCTTCGCCGACGAGGGCATCGATGAGGTCGTCGCCATCGTCCTCTCGCCGCAGTACAGCCCGCTGCTGATGGGCGGCTACGCGCGCGCCGTCGACGCCTCGCTCGCGGCGCTGGGCAAGAGGGCCCCGCGTGTCCGGCTCGCCGGCGCCTGGCACCTGCAGCGGGACTTCGTCGCCGCGCTCGCCGAGCGGATCGAGGAGGGCCTCGCCCGGTTCCCCGAGGGCGAGCGCCCGTCGGTGCCGGTCCTGCTGACGGCGCACAGCCTCCCGCGACGGGTCGCCGAGCGGGAGCCGGGCTACCTCGAGCAGCTGTCCGCCACGGCCGCGGCGGTCGCCGAGCGGGCCGGCCTCGGGCCCGACCGCTGGCATTTCTGCTGGCAGAGCGCGGGCCACGAGCCGGGTGAGTGGATGACGCCCGATCTCGCCGACCTCATGCCGATGCTGCGCGCTGCCGGCCATTCGGCCGTCCTCGTCGCGCCCATCCAGTTCCTCGCGGACCATCTCGAGATCCTCTACGACATCGACGTCGGGGCGCGGGAGCAGGCCGAGGCGGCCGCCCTCAGATTCGCCAGGATCGAGTCGCTGAACACCTCGCCCCGGTTCATCGAGGGGTTGGCGGCGGTCGCCCTGGAGGCGCTCGGGTCCCCCGTCAGGGCCTGACGGCCGCCGGGCGGTGACAGCGCGCACCGCCTGGCGGACCGGGCACTGGCCTCCAAGCCTCGCCGGGCGCAGAATGACCCGTGCGCCGGCCTATCGCCGGGGGAATGATCCGAGGGCCGGAGGTATCTCCGGCCCTCGTTCTTGTCTCGGTGGCGCAGCCGCCGCCCGTTCCGGTCAGCGACCGGTCAGGCGGACGACGAAGCCCGTCGGGACGAACGCGCTGAGCATCGCCGCGTAGACGGTCCCGTCACGCCCCACGGCGACGCCGCCGGGGAGCGGCAGGTGGCCGCCGGTCAGACCGATCGGCGTCCGCGACGCATCGTCCCAGGCGATCCTCACGACGTCGCCACCGGTCGGATTGCCCTGCCCGTCGATGCCCGTGAAGAGCTCCGACGCGTAGAACGTCCCGTCCGGCCCGAACGTACAGCCATTGAGCGGCCACAGGCCGGTCGCCCACTCGCTCGACGCGTCGACCATCGTCACCCCACCGACGCCGAGCTTCGACGGATCGACGCGATAGACCTTCGCCTGCGCCGCCCCGAAGAAGCTCGGGACGAGCGCGAGGGTGCCCACGTACAGGAAGCCGTCCGGCCCCTGCGCGACGCAGGTCGGGGTCGCGTCCGTGTGCCACACACCCGGCGGGAACGGGACGTCGAAGTCGATGTTCGGGAAGTAGGCCAGGATCCGGACCCTGCCGTTCGGCAGGACCTCGTCGAGGGTGTTCGCGCCGGCGTCGGCGACGTAGGTCCGTCCCGGCAGCGCGAGGACGCCGTACGGGTTCGCGTCCGGGTACTGCGGGGATGTCTCGCCGGGATTGCCCGGGTCGAGCTCGGGGTGCTCGCCGGTCCACGTCCAGTCGACGCTGCCGACGTTCGCCACGAGGCGGGCGTCGCCGTCGGTCGAGACCTTGTAGAGCATCCCGGCGCTCGGATCGCCGGTCCGGTCCCTCGACTCCCCCATGATGGCGGCGATGCCGCCGTTGCCGAGGGCCGAGATCCCGTCGACGCCAACGGCATCGCCGAGCGCGCCGTACGAGGACAGGCCCGTGATGACGTCCCGGGTCGTCGGGCTGGCCGACGCGGGATCGACGATCTCCGTGATCGCGCCGGTGTGGCTCATCCCCTCCGCCTGGCTGCCGGAGCCGTCGCCGGCCTGCGCGACGTACAGGCGGTCACCGGGCCCGAACGTCAGGCCGCGCGGGCTGTGCAACCCGCCGGCGATGACCGTGAAGGGCGGCGGGACGGCCCCCGCCGGTGCTGCGACGATCGCCGCCAGCAGCGCTCCAAGGGCCAGGGCACTGGCTCTTCGCTTCATAGGACGCCTCCCTCGCGCACATGCTCCCTCCCCATCGACGGCGGGTGCGCACCGCGGTCGGTCCCTCTGGGTCGGCGGACTGTACGGGAGCGGTCGGCTCCTGTCCACCAGCCGGCGCTCTCCCTGCGTGCGGGGGCCATCCCGAGAAGCACCAGCCGGGACATGGTCGACCGAAGGCCTCCGCCTGGCATGGGGGTCAGGCCCTCCGCGATCGCGACCCGGATCGTTCGACGGGCCAGTCTGTTCGGTCTAGACTGAACGAGGCGAACAGACCGAACAGCCCGTCCGTGTCCCGGTCCGGGATCGGATCGGGAGGGAGCGTCGAGGGCAGATCCGATGGCAGCCACGGCGGCCGACGAGGAGGGCGAGGACGACGTCGCTCGCTACGTCGAGGACTTCGGCCTGATCTTCGAGGAGGCCGGGGGCCCGCGCATGGCGGGCCGGATGCTCGCCTACCTGATGATCTGCGAGCCGTCCCATCGCACCGCCGGTGAGCTGGCGGCCGTCCTGGGTGCGAGCAAGGCGTCGGTGAGCACGGCCATGCGCTACCTGGTCCAGTCCGGGATGGCCGAACGCCACACGCGGCCGGGCGACCGGCGCGAGTTCGTCCGCGTCCGGCCGGGCATGTGGTCCGCGCTCCTCCGCGACCGCCTGGCGCAGGCGCAGGCGCTGCGCCGCCTCGCGGAGCGCGGCCTCCCGCTCGTCCGTCGCTCGCGCCCGTTGCCGAGCGAGCCGCTCGAGGAGCTGCGGGACATCTACCTCGCGGTCGAGGCGCACTACGAGGGGATCATCGACGACTACGAGCGTCTGCGCGGCGGGACCGACGTGCCCGTCCCCGCGCGCGCCTGACGACTGGCCCAAGAACCCGCAGGGGAGCGACCATGGACCCGATCATCCGGACCGAGCAGCTCACGAAGTGGTACGGCCCGCACCGGGGCATCCTCGAGCTCGACCTCGAGGTGCGGCCCGGCGAGGTGTTCGGCTTCCTCGGTCCGAACGGCGCCGGCAAGACGACGACGATCCGCCTGCTCCTCGACCACATCCGCCCGTCGAGCGGGCGGGCGACGGTGTTCGGGATCGAGACGACCGCCGACCCGGTGGCGATCCATCGGCGGATCGGCTACCTGCCGGGCGAGTTCACCCTCTACGACCGGCTGACCGGCGGCCAGACGCTGACCTACTTCGCGAACCTGCGAGGCGGCGTCGACCGGGCGTACCAGGCGTCCCTCATCGAGCGCTTCGACCTCGATCCATCGCGCCGGTTCAAGGAGTACTCGAAAGGGAACAAGCAGAAGGTCGGCCTGGTCATCGCGCTCCAGCACCGTCCGGAGCTCCTGCTGCTCGACGAGCCCACGGCCGGCCTCGACCCGCTCGTCCAGCAGACGTTCTTCACGATCCTCCGCGAGGCCGTCACCGACCGGACGACGGTCTTCCTCTCCAGCCACATCCTCTCCGAGGTCGAGAAGAGCTGCGACCGGGTGGCGATCATCCGCGAGGGCCGGCTCGTCAAGGTCGGCACCATCGACGCGCTGCGCGACCTCGCCCACCATCAGGTCGAGCTGCGCTTCGCCGGGGCCGTCCCGGCCGCCGAGTTCGAGCACCTGCCGGGCGTGAGCGATCTGGTCGCGGACGATCACGTCCTTCGGCTGCGGGTCTCGGGTCCCATCACGCCCGTCGTCCAGGCCGCCGCCCGCTACGAGCTGCTCGATTTCGTCAGCCGCGAGCCGAGCCTCGAGGAGACGTTCCTCGCCCAGTACGGCCCGCAGGCCGTCGAGGTGGACAGCCATGGCCATTAGCGCCGGCGCGCCGCAGGCCGCGGCCACCTTCCCCCCCATCCCGCTCCACCGTCGCCTCTACGGCTTCGGGAGCATCTACGGCAAGACCGTCCGCGACTCGCGGCTCGCATTCATCATCGCCGCGGGCCTGCTCGGCGGGATGGCGCTCGTCATGGGCGCCGCCGTGTCGAGCGTGTTCCCGTCGCCGGCCGCACGCCTCGAGGTCGACAAGCTCATCGGGAGCATCCCGGCCTCGATGGTCAACCTCTTCGGGAAGGTCCCCGAAGGGAAGCTGGGGACGCTCGGCGGCTACATGACCTTCAAGTACGGGGCGATCTTCGCCCTCGGCACCGCACTGTGGTCGATCCTCGCGCTCTCCTCGACCCTCGCCGGCGAGGCCAGGCACGGGAGCCTCGACCTCGTCGCGGCGGCGCCGTTCGGCAAGCGCCGCATCGCGCTCGAGAAGGTGGCCGCCCACCTGACGATGCTGGGCCTCGCGATGGCGATCCTCGCTGCCGGGACGACGGCCAGCTCGACGATCTTCGGCGACGCGTCGCTGGGTGACACGATCCCACCCCTGTCGTCGATCGGCTTCGCCCTCTGGGCCGGCTTCATGGCCCTCTTCTTCGGGGGCCTGGCCTTCGCGCTGGCACCGCTTCTGGGGCGGGCCGGCGCGGCCGGCGTCGCCGGTCTCGCGATGGCCGGCCTGTGGGTCGTCAATGGGCTCGACGTCGGCGGTCCGCTCCTGCTGCTGAGCCCGTTCCACTGGACGGCCGACCATGTCGCGCTCGTCGGCCAGTACGACTGGACGGCGCTCGGGCTGGTGGGGGCCGCCGGTGTCGCCTTCCTCGCGATCGGGGTCGAGCTGTTCACCCGACGCGACCTCGGCGTGACGGCCGGACTCTCCATCCCGAGCCTGCCGGCCGCGATCCTCGGCGTCCACGGCCCCACCGCCCGAGCGTTCGGCGACGAGCTGCCGCGCGCGCTCTCGTGGGGGATCGGCCTCGGCCTCCTCGGCGCGCTCGTCGCCTCGCTCGTCGGGCCGCTCGCCGATTCACTCGGGACCGACCCCAACCTCGAGGCGACGTTCAGGGCGATCTTCCCCGGTTTCGACCTCCATTCGGCCGGCGGCTGGCTCCAGCTGTATGCGCAGCTGCTGTTGATCGGGGCAGGGTTCGCCGGGGCGACGTTCGTCTCGAAGTGGGCGTCCGATGAGACGGAGGGTCGTCTCGAGATGGTCCTCGCGACCCCGACCGCCCGTGCGCGATGGGTGATCGCCGGCGGCATCGGGGCGATCCTGGCCATCGTGGTGACGACCGTCCTGTTCGCGGCAGGTGTCGGGCTCGGCGCCGCGTCCGGAGGCGTGTCCGCGAGCGATCCCATGCTGGGGTCCGCAGCACTCGGTCTCTACGCGGCCGCGATCGTCGGCGTCGGCATCGCCGTCGGCGGCCTGTGGTCGACGTCGGTGGCCGCCGAGATCGCCGCGCTCGTCGTCGTGGCGACGTACCTCATCGACCTCGTGGCGCCGCCGCTCAAGCTGCCGGACTGGGTCCACCAGCTCGCGCTGACGGCGCACATGGGCCAGCCGATGGTCGGCCAGTGGGACGCGATCGGCGTCGTCGCCTGCCTCGTGATCGCCGCCGGCGGCGTGGCGCTGGGGGCGTGGGGAGCGACGCGGCGCGACCTGAACCCCTGATCGGCGCCACGAGGGAGTGCTCGGGCGGCGCTCAGTACGAGGGCGGCGTCAGGATGAACAGGACGCGAGCCGGACGATCCCCGCTGTTCCTGTTGCGATGCGGGATCCGGCTGGAATGGATGACGCTGTCCCCCTCCTCGAGCCGGTAGAGCGTCTCGCCGATCCACAGGTCGAGCGATCCCTCCAGGACGAGGACGCACTCCTCGTCCGACTCGTGGGCATACGGCTCGTCCCCCGTGCCCCCACCCGGCTCGATCACGGAGAGGATGACCTGCAGCTTGCCCTGGAGCGACGGCGTGATGAACTCGTCGCGAGCGCGGAGGCCGGGGTACTCGATGACGCGCCGGGTGCGCCGGCGGACGAGCACCCCCGGCTCCGTCTCGCCGTCGAACAGCGAGCCGATCGACTCGCCCAGGCCCGCGGCGATCCGCCGGAGCGTGCCGATCGACGGGCTGGCGACCCCCCGCTCGACCTGCGAGAGGAAGCTCTCCGTGACCGTGGCCCGGTCGGCCAGCTCGCGGAGGGTGAAGCCCTTGCGCTGGCGGAGGGCGCGGATGCGGCCGCCGAGCGGATCCGGGCCCTCTGGCGCGGGAGCGGCGCCGCTTGTGTCCTGAAGTGTCACTGGATACCGACCTCGTCAGAGAGGCCAAGGATGACGCACTCGGCCGATGCGTCAAGGGATTGACGCGCGACCGCGTCGCCCCTAGCATTCCGCGCACTTTAGCAGCGCTTCAGGCGGAGATGCGTCCCCAGTGATCTCCCGTGCCAGTGAGCGGTCGGCGGAGGCCGAGGCCTGGCTCCCGGACGAGCTACCTGCCACGCCCTCCCTGGTGGCGGCGACCCCGCGCCCGATCGATGTCGAGCTCGTCGACGTCACCCGCCGGTTCGGCGACGTCACCGCCGTCGACGCGCTCACGGTACGGATCGAGGCCGGCTCCTTCTTCTCGCTGCTCGGCCCGTCCGGCTGCGGCAAGACGACGACGCTCCGACTCGTCGCCGGCTTCGAGCAACCCGACCAGGGCGAGATCCGGATCGCCGGCGTGGACGTCGCCGGCGTTCCCCCGTACCGCCGGAGCGTGAACACGGTCTTCCAGCACTACGCGCTCTTCCCCCACCTGGATGTCGCCGACAACGTCGGCTACGGGCTGAAGCAGAAGGGCGTCGAGCGGGCCGAGCGCACCCGGCGAGTCGGCGAGGCGCTCGAGCTCGTCCGGCTCAGCGGGTACGACCGGCGGCGGACCTGGCAGCTGTCCGGCGGGCAGCAGCAGCGCGTGGCCCTGGCCCGCGCCCTCGTGAACAAGCCGACGGTGCTCCTGCTCGACGAGCCGCTCGGAGCGCTGGACCTCAAGCTCCGGCGGGCGATGCAGCACGAGCTGAAGTCGCTCCAGACCCAGACGGGCGTGACGTTCATCTACGTCACCCACGACCAGGAGGAGGCGCTCACGATGAGCGACCGCCTGGCCGTCATGCGGAGTGGCCGGATCCGCCAGGAAGGCACGCCGCGCGAGCTGTACGACGCCCCCGTCGAGCGATACGTCGCGGACTTCGTCGGCGTGTCGAACTTCTTCCCGGCACGGGTGGTCGCCGTGGATGCGCCGCTCCTTCTCGAGACGACGTCGGGGTACCGGCTGCGGGCCGTCCGGCCCGACGGGACCGGACCGGTCGCCGCCGGCGCCGACGTCTCGATCGCCGTGCGGCCCGAGCGAGTCCGCCTGGACGGACCCGATGCCGGCGGGGTCCCGGGCAGGCTGGTCGAGACGACCTACCTGGGGGATGCGACCGAGTTCCGGGTCCGCACCGCCGCGCTCGGCGACGTGGTTGCGCGGCGACTGAACAGTGAGCCGGGAGCCGAGGCCGCGCGGTACGCGGTCGGGGATGCGGTCACGGTGGTCTGGGACGACGCGGCGGCACTCGCGTTGACCGACTGACCGGGCCAGGAGGAGGACACGTGAAACCTGCCGAGTTCGATCGACTCGTCGCGGCGGTCAGGAGCGGCCGGATGACCCGCCGCGACCTCATCGTGGTCGCCGGCCTCGCGGGCGCGGCGGCGGTCCTGGCGGCCTGCAGCGGGTCGGCGACGTCCCTCGCACCGTCGGCGGCGGCCAGCCCCTCGGGGGCGGCAAGCCCGTCGCCCCTCCCCTCGGCCTCGCCGGCCGCGAGCGCGAGCGCCGCGGCCGTGAGTTGCGACCTGCCGACCGCCGCACTCTCCGGCGCCCCGGCGTCGGTCGGCGACACGCTGGCGATCTACAACTGGGCGCAGTACCTGAACCCCGACAACAAGAAGCTCTTCGGCAAGCTCTACGGCGTGTCGAGCATCACCGAGGCGAACTACCCATCGAACGAGGACATGCTGGCCAAGCTCCAGGCCGGCGGCACCGGCCAGTACGACATCGTGGCGCCGACCGGCTACATGATCGAGATCATGGTGAAGAACGGCCTGGCCGAGCCGCTCGACCTGTCGAAGATCCCGAACTTCCAGTATGTCGACGACCGGTTCAAGAACCTGCCCTTCGATAGCGGCACCGGCCCGCACTACGTGGCGAAGGATTGGGGCACGACCGGATTCGGGTACCGGAGCAAGTTCGTCTCGGAGAAGCCGACGAGCTGGGCCGATTTCTGGACGCTGACGACCGGCAAGTACAGCGGCAAGGTCAACGTCCTGGACTCGGCCCCCGAGGTCATCGGGGCCGCCCTCAAGAAGAACGGGTTCAGCTACAACTCGGTCGACCCCACGGAGCTCCAGACGGCGCTCAACGACCTCCTCGCCCTCAAGCCCCACCTCGCCTCGATCAGCAGCGACTACATCGCGAAGGTCGAGTCGGGTGACATCTGGATCGCCCTGGGCTGGAACGGTGACTTCTCGAGCATCAAGGGCAACAAGGGCTCGGAGGACACGGTCTACATCATCCCGTCCGAGGGCAGCGAGTTCTGGGTGGACACGTGGGCCATCCCCAAGGACGCGCCGCACCCAGACGCGGCCCACGCGTTCATCAACTTCATCCTCACGCCGGCCGTCCAGGCCAAGGAGACGGACTACACGTACTACGCGAGCGGCGAGACGGTCGCGACGCCCTGCATCGACCCGGCCATCAGTGGCGACCCGAGCATCTACCCGAGCGCCGACGTCACCTCGAAGCTCGAGGCGGCCAAGGACCTCGGGGATGCCACCAAGCTCCGCGACGATATCTGGACGAAGTTCAAGTCCGCGTGAACGGATCTGTCCTCGCCCCCTCCGGCGTCGCGGGGGTCGAGGCGGGACGACGGGACGAGGAGGCCGGGGGGCGGCGCAGCCTCGGCCTCCTCGCGCTCCCGGCGGCCGCCTGGTATCTCGTCATGCTCGCCGTGCCCCTGATCGCGACGATCGTCATCAGCGCCGGCGAGCGTGGGGAGCAGGGCGGCTTCGTGCCGCAGTTCACGTTCTCCGCGTACGCCGCGCTGCTGGACCCGATCTACCTGCCGGTCCTGCGCACGACATTCGCGCTCGCGGTCGGCGGCACCCTCGGCTGCTTCCTGCTGGGGTACCCGCTGGCCTACCTGCTCGCGACGCGGGCAGGCCGCTGGAAGACCTTTGGGCTCGTCCTCCTCATCATCCCGTTCTGGACGAGCTTCCTCATCCGGACGTACGCCTGGCTGACGATCCTCTCGCCGACCGGCCTGCTCAACGGCGCGCTCGGTCTCGTCGGGCTCGGCCCCGTCGCGCTCCTCAACGGGCCGGTCGCCGTGTACATCGGGATCGTCTACAACTACCTCCCGCTCATGGTCTTCCCGATCTATGTGGCGCTCGACCGGCTCGAGCGACCGCTCCTCGAGGCCTCGCACGACCTCGGGGCAGACGGCTGGGGAACGTTCCGCCAGGTGACGTGGCCGCTGACCCTGCCCGGCGTCGCGACCGGCGTCCTGCTGGTGTTCGTCCCGCTGACCGGCGAGTGGGTCATCCCGTCGATCCTGGGCGGCGGCAAGAGCTACTACCTCGGCACCTTCATGGCGAACCAGGTCACCGACAGCCGGAACTGGCCGCTCGGCTCCGCGGCGGCGACCCTCCTTGTCGCGGTGATGCTCGTCGTCGT
>JAPVSP010000405.1:0-4300 GCA_047519685.1 Chloroflexota bacterium | reverse complement strand
TCATGCGGCCGCATCTCGTCGGCATCGCGAGCTGACGTCCCCTCCGAGACGGAGGCCGGAGACCTCGGATCGGGTCAGCACTCATTCCCCGTCATCGGACGGACAGGACCCCCGTCGCGGCCGTCGCGGCGGGGGTCCTCGCTGCTCGCCCGGGGAGGGCCGGCCGGTCGCCCGAGTTCAGGCGCGGATGCTGCGGCGCGCCATCTCCCCCTCGATCTGGCGCTCGGCCTCGACGTAGCGATCGATCTGCTCGCGAAGCTGGTTCGCTTCGACCGTGTAGAGGTGGACCTGCTGTTGAAGGATGTAGCTCAGCCGCCGGCTCGTCATCCGCACGTGGTCGAGGTTCTTCATCAGCACGAGCGGATCCATCGCCGCCAGGTCCGACGGGTCGTACATCTGCTTCATGGCCGCATTCTAGCGAGCGGGTCGGTCGCTGGGCCCCACCGGCCGGCCGTCGCGGGCCGCAGCGAGACGGAACCGCCGGACGGCCGGGTAGGGCAGCGACACGAGGCAGCGTCACGAGGGCGGCGTCCGCGCTGGCCCGTCGACGCAGGCGTCAGCGGCTCAGAGGACGCGCAAGCCACGCGGTGGCCAGTCCCAGGCCACGGGGAGGCCGGCGCCGGCCACCGCCCGCCGTCGACCCGCCTCGCCCGTTCCCAGGACGAGGATCCGGTCGGTCTTCGTCGCCCGCCCCGCCTCGTCGCCCCAGAGCTTCGTCATCTTGCGGCCCGCCGCCACATCGTCCCGGGCGATCCCGGCCAGGCGGTAGCCCTCGGGCTCGGCCGCCGCCTCCCAGACCGAAGCCGCGAGACCCAGGCCGTCGACCGACGCCCGCCCCCGGTCGGTCTCGACGTCCCCGATGACGAGGACCACGACGGCGTCGTCGGCGAGCGCCGCCCGCAGGCCCGCGAGCACCTCGCGCATGAAGGTCAGGTATGGCTCGCGGGCGTGGGCGTCGTCGAGGAGCGCGTCGATGGCCCGGCTGTCGAAGCCCAGGAACCAGGTCCGGAGCCAGTTGTAGTAGCCGTATTTGACGACCCGAAGGTACGGCGGCGAGGTGACCACCAGACGGGCGCGGTCCGGAAGCGCGCGCGCGCGGAGCGCGGCCCTCGCCGGCGCCGTCACGTCCCGGGCGTCGCCCCGGAGCGCGACCCCCGGCGCCGACGGGAGCGGGTCGCGGTACAGCCGGGCGAGCTTCGCCTCGAGCGAACCGAAGAGGTCGCGCTCCGGCGCCCGATAGCCCGTGTCGGCGACGAACCGGCGGACGTAGCGGGGCGCCATGCTGAACGTGTTCGGCATGACCGTGGACAGGTAGGCGGGCGTCTTGCCGTGGAGGATGCCGGCGATCGCCGCGGCGAGGAAGCGGTCGGTGCGCTGGTCGAGCTCGAGCAGGCTCCGGACGGCCAGCACCTGGCCGAGGGTCGAGGGATGGAACGCCACCGCGACCTCGGCCGGCATCCGTTCCGTCCCGTCGTCCGGGCCGAGACCCGTCCCGGCCGCCGGGACGAGCGCGCGTGGGGACGCCGGGTCGGCGATCGCCCGAGCGGCGAGCTCACGCCAGCCCTGGGCAGCGGCCGCATGGGCGAGGCGGAGGGCCGTGAGCCGGGTCAGCGCCTCGGGACGGGCGGCCGGCTCGACCTTCGCGGCGGTCAGCAGGTGGGCGAACGGGTTGAGGTCGTTCCCGACCCCGATCCGTCCCTCGGAGCACGCCTGGAGGGGCGTCGTCCCCCGGCCCGAGAACGGATCGAGGACGACGTCCCCGGGTCGCGAGTAGCGCGCGATGAAGGCATGGGCGAGCGCGGCCGGGAACGAGGCGAGGTATGAGCACAGCGGGTGGAGGCTGTGCCCCCACAGGCGCGGGTGAGCCTTCCAGTCGGCCTCCAGGGGCAGCGCGGGAAGTCCCTCGGGCAGCCCGAGGGTGAGCTGGGTGGAGACCGACGGCGCCTCGAGGCGCGCGAGGTCCGGAGCGAGCGAGGGTCGCGGCATCCCGGTGCGGCGTCCTCCGTCGCGCGCCGGTCGGGTCGCCGGCGCGATGGGCCCGGGAGTGTAGCACGCGCCCCGGGGCACGAATACCACTCGTACCTCCGCCGAGGGTCCCAGTCAAGAGCCGGCCGGGTCTTCACGAGCGCGCCCGGATGGCCTACTCTCGAGGCGAGCCCGAAGGCCGTGTACGGAACGCTGCTTCGGCAGGGGCCCGTCCCCTCCGACCGGATCGAACCGGCGGAGAGGCCACCCGGGACTCGGATCGGCCCGCCGCGCACCCACCGGTTGCCTGCGGCGGGCCGACCGCTATCCGGTCGTCAGCGGTTCGCGCCCTTGAGCGACCCCGTCGTGGGCTGCTCGTTCGCCTCGGACATCAGGCAGACGATCCGGCGCTCATCGGCGGTCCAGGAACCCGGGCTCGGGCCGATCCAGGACACGAACAGCGACGAGCGGTCGTACGCACGACCGACATACGGCGCGAAGGCGTCCAGGCAGGCGCGCTCGGCCTCGGCCTGCAGGGCCTCGGCGCCGGGGTACGGGTCGCCGGCCGGCGCCGCGTGCGACCGGACCGCGAAGGCTTCGTAGGCGTGGGCGACTCGGCAGTCGACGACCTCGACGGCCGCGACCAACCCGGCCTCATCCGGCGAGATCTCGACGCAGTCCCCCGGCCGGAGATCCAGCGCATCCACGGTGCGCGAGGAGGCGAGCGGACCGGCGGGGATCACGGCCGGGGACGCGATACCGGGCGTCCCGGCCGCGGGCCCCGACGTCTCGCTCGAGAACGAGCCGAGCACCCCGGCGAGGCCGGCTGCCACGATCACCACGAACGGTAGGAGCCGCAGCGGGCTCAGCCGTTGGGCCGCGCGTCGCAGCCTCGCGGCCCCGACGGCGGCCGGCCCTTCCATCGTCTCGGAGCGGATCGCCCAGGATGGCGGCGCCGACGAGGTGCGGGTCGTGCCCCGGACGACGTTGGGGGTCGACTGGTCACGCAGCACGTTCGGACGAGCGACCGTCGAGTCGGACGCAGATTCGATCCGGGCGGAGGGGCGGCGATCCATCGAGTGCCCCAGCATGCCGGTGCCGAACGTGGGCGACATCGGCCGAACGGCCCCTCTCGGGCTCCACCACGATGCCATCGAGGCATCGGCCGCCCGGGCGGAGCCGAGCCTGTCACACTCCGAGAGGACGATCCTCGGCACTTTCGGCGGCGGCCACCGTTGGTCTGTCCGTGGCCGCCCTCGGGCCGCGGCCCCGAGGTATCGTGGCCGGGTATCGGCCGGCCACGTCCCCGTAGCTCAGTGGAGAGAGCAGCCGCCTTCTAAGCGGTAGGTCGCAGGTTCGAATCCTGCCGGGGACGCCAACCCCCCGACTCGCCTGAGCCGTTCATCGACGCGACCGCCCTCGCGCCAGGCTGACCGATCGCGGCTCCAGGTCCGTCCGTCGGCGTCGGCTGGTCACGTCGACCCAGGCCAGGGAGCCGACCTCGCGGATCACGCCCTACGCCATCCGGCCCTTGCCGGCGGGTCGGGCCGCGTCCACGCTCCACTCGACCACGGGGAGGGCCGAGGTGACGACCGGCTCGGCGGGCACGAGGGGTTTCCTGTTCTGCGACCTGCGCAGCTATGCGGCGTATGTCGACGCCCACGGCGACCACGCCGCGGCCGAGCTCCTCGCGACCTACCGGGGGCTCGTCCGGGCAGTCAGGTCGACCCGGCGACCGGGGCGACCGTCGCGACGGTCTCGACCGGCGGCCAGCCGCGCGGCCTCGCGATCGCGGCCGACGGCTCGGTCTGGGTGACGATCTCCGCCCCCTGAGCGGGCGCGATCAGGTCGGCGCATGACCAGGATCCGAACCTCGACCCGCCGCCAGAAGTCGTCGGTCGCACCGGCCGGATGGGACACCGAGCGCTCGGCCGGCATCTCATGGGTATGACAGGCCTCGGCTCGGGAGCCGCCCTCACCTCGACCGTGCAGCTGGCCGCTGCCGGCGACGAGGTCGCGTTCGCCCGCATCGCCGAGACATACCAGCCGGAGATGCTCCGCGTCGCGTACCTGTTGTGCGGCGACTGGAGCCTGGCCCAGGACGCTGCCCAGGCCGCCCTCTGGACGGCCTGGCGCAAGCTTCCCTCCCTGCGCGACCCCGAGCGCCTGCGACCCTGGCTGCTGGCGGTCGCCGCGAACGAGGGTCGGCAACTGATCCGGCGCCAGCGCCGTCGGTCGGTGACCGAGATCCGGGCGACGTCGCTCGACCCGCCGCCGTCCGACCCCTCCTCCGGGATCTCCCAGCTGGACCTCGCGAACGCCCTCGGCCACCTGA
>JAPVSP010000404.1:0-3960 GCA_047519685.1 Chloroflexota bacterium | reverse complement strand
CGGGGCCGTCACGCGCTGCGGCCGCCGTACAGGTTCAGCAGGCGCACGGACAGGCCGGGCCCGGCGTTGACGAGCGCCAGGAAGTCGCCGGCGTCGAGAGCCAGGAGGCTGCCGTCCGTCTCGGCGGTGACGGTGGCGCTCCGTGGGGCGGAGCGGAGCAGGCCAAGCTCGCCGAACACCTCGCCGGGGCCGAGCGCACGCAGGCGGCGCTGTTCGCCGGTCGCCGGGTCGAGCTGATCGACCAAGAAGCGTCCTCCCTCGATGATGTAGAAGCGGTCCGCCGGATCGCCCTCGCGGACGATCACCTCCCCGGCCGCGACCGGCACCGGCCGGAGCTGGGCGGCCGCGGCCTCGAGGGCCGCCGGCGGCACGCCGGTCAGGACCGGCAGACCGGAGACCCGACGGAGCGCCTCGCTCGCCGCGCTCGGGGCGAGCCGGACCGCGCTGCCGACGAGCAGCAGGCCGGCCCCCGCCGAGACGACGACCGCGATCCCGGCCGCGGCCAGGACGGGGAACACCCCGAGGGCTGCCGCGAGCACGGGCAGCGCCAACGACCCGAGCGCGTACGCGAGCCGGGAGAACGTCAGGAGGCCCCCGAGCACCCGACCCCGGATCGCGTCGGGAACGACGCGCTGGAAGATCGTCGTGCCCACGACCTCGGTCGCCAGGCTGCCGGCCGAGGCGACGGCCATCGTGACGAGCGCGAGGAGCAGCGTCCCGGAGGCTCCGAGGCCCGCGAGCCCGATGCCCATGACGACCGCCCCGGCGAGGAGGGGCGGGCCGAGGTTCGGACGGAGCACCAGCGCGCCCGAGCCCAGCGCCCCCAGCAGGCCGCCGACGCCGACCGCCGCATTGAGGTAGCCCGTGGCGGCCTCGCCCCCGAGCCGGTCGACGGCGAGGAGGACCGTCAGGACGCCCACTCCGCCGAGCACGAACGCGGCGACCGAGTTGCTGAGGGTCAGCCCGGCGACCGGGGTCAGCACGGAGCGGAACGTGGCGGGACCAGCGGCCGACCCGCCACCGCCCTCCACCTCCGTCTCGGCGACGGCGGCGGAGCCCCGCGAGGCAGGCAGGTACCAGAGGACCGCCGCGACGACCGCGAACGTCGCGGCATTGAGGATGAATGCCCAGGCGAGATCGCTGAAGGCGACCAGGAGGCCGGCGATGCCCGGTCCCACGATGAATGCCAGGTTGTCGAAGGTCGCCCAGGCGCTGTTCGCCGGCCCCAGCTCGCGCTCGTCCCGGACCAGGGCCGGGATGTACGAGCCGATCGCAGGTCCGAAGAACGACGAGAAGCAGGTGGCGATGATGGCGAGCGCGATGATCGACCAGAGCGGCCCGTGGACGAGGACGATCGCCGCCAGGATGACCATGATCGACCCGCGGGCGACGTCCGTGACGAACAGGACCATCCGGCGATCGAAGCGGTCGGCGGCGATCCCGGCCGGGACGGACAGCAGGACGTACGGCAGGACCCGCGCGCCGCCCACGATCCCGAGCAGGACCGGGTCGTTGCTCTCGCGGTAGACGACGACCAGGAGGGCGACGAGGTAGAGCCAGTCGCCGATCGAGGAGACGAACTCGCCGCCGAGGAGG
Organism: Chloroflexota bacterium; assembly: GCA_047519685.1. Lineage (GTDB taxonomy): Bacteria > Chloroflexota > Limnocylindria > Limnocylindrales > CSP1-4 > JAPVSP01. The sequence continues at coordinate 2,364 of JAPVSP010000404.1, read as the reverse complement.
CGGACGAGCGGGCGGTTCGACAACAGGCCCCGGTAGACCGCGAGCGCGCTCACGCCGGGCCCTTCGGGTCCCGCCCGCCGGCGACGCGCGACCATGTCATGGCGCGCAAGTGTACGGGTCGGCGGGTCCGGCGGAGGGGCTGGAGCGGCCGGAGCGGCCCGAGCGGACCGAGCGGGGGCTCGAACTACGACCAGCCGGGCTCCCCGCTCACGTCGCCGACGAAGACCGAGCGGGGATCGCGACGCCTTCGTGGGCGAGGAGGGCTCGCTTGAGCTCGAGCAGCTCCTCTCGGTCGCCATACCACGAGCCGCCGTACCCGCCGAGCGACCCGTCGCCGGCGATCACCCGGTGGCACGGGACGAACAGGCCGATGGGGTTGCGGCCCACCGCCCCGCCGGCCGCCCGGGCTGCGCCGCGGGCGCCGATCGACCTGGCCAGCCGGCCATAGCTGGTGACCGAGCCGAACGGGATGCGGCGGACCCCCTCGAGGACCCGCCGGTCCCACGCGGAGGCCGGCCCGAGCGAGACGGGCAGCTCGAGGCCGGACGGGTCGCCGGCAAGGTAGGCCTCGATGCCCGCGACCGCCCGCTCGAGGATGCGGCCCTGGGCGAGCGGGGCGTCCGTCCGATCGACGGCGAACGCCCCGAGGCGACGCGCCAGCCCGATCCGGAAGGCCTCCGGGGTCGTTCGCAGCTCGAGCGCGACCACCGCGCGGTCGTCGACGGCGACGTGGATCGGACCGAAGGGGGAGGCGACGACGGCGACGGTGACGGTCGGTCGTGGCTGGCGCATCGACCCATGGTAGGGCCCGAGGACGTCCGCCCCGGGATGGCGCCGACCCGCACCCTCGCCCTGCTATACTCCCAGGGGGTATATGAGATGACCACGTCCAGCCATTCCGAGGCGGCGTCCGCCGAGATCCAGCTCCCGGTCGCCGGCATGACCTGCGCGTCGTGCGTCAACCGCATCGAGCGGTTCCTGAAGAAGACCCCGGGGGTCGAGGACGCCTCGGTCAACCTGGCGACCGAGATGGCGACCATCCGGTACCTGCCCGAGCTGGCCGGGCGGACCGAGCTGATCGGGGCGATCGAGGCTGCCGGCTACGAGGTCAAGCCCGCGGCGCTCGTCGCCCCCGCCGGCGGCGACGGCTCCTCCGAGGCCGACGCGCTCGAGGCGGCCGAGACCGCCGAGTCGGCGGCGCGGTCGCGCGAGCTCCGGCTGATGCTCGCCCAGTCGCTCGTCGCGATCGCCGGGGCCATCGCGATCATGCTCGTGATGTTCTGGCCCCAGACGGTCGTCCCGATGGAGGACCTCAACAAGGTCGTCCTGTGGCCGGCGACCCTCATCCAGTTCTGGGCCGGGGGCCGCTTCTACCGCGCCGCGCTCCGGGCGGCCCGGCATGCCGGAGCCACGATGGACACCCTGGTGGCGGTCGGGACGTCGGCGGCCTGGGGGTACTCGGTCATCGTGACGATGTGGCCGGAGGTCCTGCACGAGGCCGGCCTCCGCCCGCAGACGTACTTCGACTCGGCGGCCATCATCATCGGCCTCGTCCTCCTCGGCCGGTGGCTCGAGCTGCGCGCGCGGGGGCAGACGACGGGCGCCATCCGCCGGCTCATCGGCCTGCAGGCGCGGACCGCCCGGCTCGTGCGCGGCGTCGAGGAGATCGACCTGCCGATCGAGCAGGTGAAGGCCGGCGACCTGCTGCGCGTCCGCCCCGGGGAGAAGGTCCCGGTCGATGGGCTGGTGGTCGAAGGGACGTCCGCCGTCGACGAGGCGATGCTGACCGGCGAGCCCATCCCGGTCACCAAGGAGGTCGGCGACGAGGTCATCGGCGCCACCATCAACACGAGCGGCTCGTTCGTCATGCGGGCGACCCGGGTCGGGCGCGAGACCGCGCTCGCCCGGATCGTCGAGCTGGTCCAGCGCGCCCAGGGCTCGAAGGCGCCCATCCAGCGCCTCGCGGACCGGATCAGCGCGGTCTTCGTCCCGATCGTCCTCGGGATCGGCGCCCTGGCGTTCGCCATCTGGTTCGTCGGCGGCCCGGATCCGCGGCTGACGCTGGCCCTGACGGCCTTCATCTCGGTCGTCGTCATCGCCTGCCCGTGCGCGATGGGCCTCGCGACCCCGACGGCGATCATGGTCGGGACCGGCAAGGGCGCCGAGGCGGGGGTCCTCGTGCGGGGGGGCGAGGCGCTCGAGAACGCGCACCGGATCGACACCGTCGTCTTCGACAAGACCGGCACGCTCACCCTGGGCAGGCCGGCCGTCACCGAGGTCCTGCCGACGCCCGGCTGGAGCGCTCGGGAGCTCCTCGACCTGGCCGGGGCGGCCGAGAAGGGGAGCGAGCATCCGCTGGCCGCG
>JAPVSP010000403.1:0-6819 GCA_047519685.1 Chloroflexota bacterium | reverse complement strand
GGCATCGGCATCGCGGGGTTGCCCGTGGTCCCGACCTCGAGCTTGCGGTCCTTCTTCAGGATCTGGAGCCCGTAGAAGGTGAAGAAGATGCCGGCCTCCCAGCCGAGCGTCGCCGCGGTGGTCGCCAGGATCAGCGGTGGGTAGGCCCAGTCGAGCGTGCCCTTCGTCGCGATGATCGCGAGCTTCTTCGGCCGCCTCGTGCGCTCGGCCTCCTTGATCGCGAAGAGCTCGTCGACACGCGCCGCCACCATCGCGTCGACGCGGTCCTTGATGAGCGCGTCCAGGTCGCCCGGGCCGCTCGTCTGCTGCGCGGTCTCGACCATCGTGCTACCTCCCGCCGGCTGTGGCCGGCCGCTCCATGGCGGTCGCCTGCCAGATGGCGGCGACCCAATCACTGGGCAGGACGCCCGGGACCTCCGGCCGCGTCGAGGCGTAGTACGCCTCGACCCGTCGCTCGAGCGAGCTCGGCTCCAGAGGGCAGTCCAGCAACGCGGCCGCAAGCTCCTCCGGCAGGGCCGGCGGTCGGACCGTGAAGTCGCCGCTGAACGCGACGTCGTCGAGCCGGCCGTCGCGGACGACGGCCAGGCAGCGGATGAGCCCACCGGACGCCTTGTGCACCCCCTCGCCCACGTGGACCCCCTGGTGGATGCGAACGCCGTGCCGGCGGAGGCCCCCGGCCTCCTCGAGCCAGTCGCGGCTCCCGAACCGGTCGTCGAGCTCGCCCGCGAGAGCGGCCTCGTCCGGACGCAGCGGGCCGGCCTCGACGGGCCGTCCGAGGACGGCCTCGCAGGCGGCGACGTAGGCCTCGACGACGCGCTCGCGGGGCGGCGGCTCGCCGAGCTCCCGGCGCATGGTCGTCATGTAGTCGCGCAGCGACTGGTGGACCTTGTCCCGGAACTTCTCGGACGGGACCTTCAGGACGCGGGCCATCGTCTCGACGTCGAAGTCGAACATCAGGCTGCCGACGAGCGCCTCGGCGCGATCCATCCGCGCCGCGCCCGTCCCGCCGATCTTGCGGCCGGCGACGTGGATGTCGTTGATCGGCCGGTACTCGGCGGCGATGCCCAGCGAGCGGTACGTCCGCACGAGCGTCTCGGCGTAGATCGCGAACCGCGCCTCGACCGTGGCGGGCAGGTGCTCGGCGGCGAACAGCCACTGGGTGAACAGCTGGGCGCTGTCGAGGTAGACGGCCCCGCCACCCACCTCGCGGCGGACCACCGGCAGCCCGTGCGCCTCGCAGTAGTCCAGGTCGACCTCGCGACCGGCGTCCTGGTGGCGCCCGATGCTCACGTACGGCGCATCCGGCGACACCAGGATGATCGTGTCCGGCGACCCGGGGCCCAGGGCGTAGCCCACCGCGTGATAGATCGTCTGGGAGCGGACCGGCGGCACGAGCCCCAGGTCGAGGAGCCGGATCGGGCCGAGCGAGGCCATCAGTCGGCGCACCGGAAGCAGTTGAGGCCCAGCCGTTCGATGCGCTCCTCGTACCGGCCGACCGCCTCGTCGCCGGTGACCAGCCCCAGTGCGGTCGGATCCCAGGCGTCGGGCTCCAGACGGACCAGCCAGCCGGCGCCGTACGGATCCCGGTTGGCGACGAGGATGTCGTCGCGGAATGCCTGCTCGTTCGTCTCGACGATCGCCCCGCCGACCGGGGTCGGGAACGGTCCGGCCCACTTGGCCGTCTCGATCGTCGCGGCGCTCTGCCCGGCCTCGAGGCGTCGCCCGGCTCGCTTGAACAGGATGTGGAGGACCTTCCCGGATCGGGTCTGGGCGGCGTCGGTCATCCCGAGGACGAGCGTGCCGTCCGGCTCGGGCCGGAGCCAGACGTCGCGCTCCACATCGAAGTAGAGCCCGGCCGGGATGTCGCAGCCGCGGTAGACGGTCATCGCCGGGACGCCCGTTCAGTCACACGCGATCCCCTGCTCCTCGAGGAAGGCCCGGTAGGCGTCCACCGCCGCGCCGCCGGTCACGAGCTCGTCGCGCTGGGTCGACCAGCCGGGTGCCGTCAGCTTGACGACCCAGCCGGCCCCGTACGGATCGCTGTTCACCAGCGTCGGCTCGGTCGCCAGGGCGGGGTTGACCTCGGCGATCTCGCCGCTCACCGGCGCCGGCACGGGGCCCACCCATTTGCCGCTCTCGACGGTGGCCACGCTCTGGCCGCGCTCGACGGCCCGGCCGGCCTTCTTGGCCGTGACCGCCACGACCTTCGAGGCGAGGTGCTGCGCCGGGTCCGTGATCCCGAGGGTCAGGACACCCCCGCCCTCGTCGCGGACCCAGACGTGCTTCTCGATCCAGTAGAAGAGATCCTCCGGGATCCGGCAGCCGCGCACCTCGGTCATCGTGTGCCTCCTGGGGCCGGTTCGTCGGCTGGCACCGGCGGCAGCCCGACCCTCTCCGCGTGGGACGCGTGGAGATGGTAGAGGAGCAGGTCGAAGGCGACGAGCGTGATCTCGCGCCGGAACTCCTCGAGGAAGCCGGCCTCGCGCCCGCGCGGGTTGGCGACCCGCTCCAGCCCCTCCTCGCAGAAGGGGCAGTCGAGGGCGAACTTCAGCTGGTCCTTCCCCTCGTCGCGGAACATGCGAACCTCGGCCGCATGCTCCTGGCCCAGGTGGGCGTGGGTCTCCATGCGGGTCCCTGGACGGCTGCAGTACGGACAGATCATCGCCCGGGCTCCGCCGCGCGACGCTCGACCTCGTCGAGCAGCGCAAGCACGGCCGCGCCGAGCGGCTCGAGCGTGACCTGGCCCGTCTCCAGGTCGCGCGACACGAGGCCGGCCACGGCCAGGCGGCCGACGCGGTCGGCCGCCGCGACGAGATCGGGGGCCTCGATCGGCTCGCTGAGCTGGCGCAGGGACCGGGGGCCGTGGCGCACGAGGTCCAGCAGCCGGAGGCCGGACGGGTCCAGCGCTTCGCCAAGCGATCGGGCGAGGAAGTACCGCCAGTCGGCCGGGCCCAGGACGGCGGACGGTCCGGAGCCCTCTCGGAACGCGAAGTCCGCCAGGCGCTCTTCGGCACGACGGCGCCCCGCGACGTGGCGACGCAGGCTGCTGGCCAGCTCCCCGAGCAGGTCCTCGGCCGCGGTGCCGGCGCCCGCCGGCACGCCCGCCTCCTCCCGGTCCACCGTCATGCCGCCGTCTCCGAGCCTTCCTCGGCCGGCAGCTCGATGGCATCCGCGACCAGGTCGATGAGGTCGCGGACGATGAGCCGGCCATCGTGGCCCGTGGCCTTGGCCGCCGCCGTGTACATCGTCAGGTCCTTGGGACAGGCGGTCACGAAGTCCGTCACGCCCGGGAGCGAGGCGGCCTCCCGGATGCGGTTCTCGGACGGGCGTTCGCGCAGGCCCGAGTCGTCCATCCAGATCCGACCGCCGCCCGCCCCGCAGCAGAACGTGTTGGCGCCGTTGCGGGGCATCTCGACCAGTCGAGTCCCGATGGCCGCCAGGACCTCGCGAGGCGCCTGCGTGACCTGGCTGTACCGGGCGAGGTAGCACGGGTCGTGGTAGGTGACCGTCCGCCCGATCGGCCGGCCCGCCGCCAGATGGCCGTCGCGGAGCAGGGCGATGAGCAGCTCCGTGTAATGCCAGACGGTCTCGTCGCCGAGGTGCTCGGCGCCGAGCTGTGGATACTCGAACCGCAGCGTGTTGAGCGAATGGGGATCGGTCGTCACGATCCGGTGGAAGCGGGCCTTCGAGAGCTGCCCGACGTTGTGCTCGACGAGCATCTCGAAGAGCCCCTCCTCGCCGGCCCGACGGATGTCGTTGCCGGCGTTGCGCTCGCCCTCGAAGAGGATCCCGAAGTCGAGGCCGGCCTCCTGGAAGACGCGCGCGACGGTCCGCGTCGCCTGCTGGACGCGGGCGTCGAACGAGGCGAAGTCGCCGACGAACCACAGCCACTCCACGGACTCCCTGCGGGCGTCCCTGATCGGCACCGGGAGGCCCTCGCTCCACCGGCCGCGCGTCCGACCCGAGACGCCGAACGAGTTGCCCTGCTTGGCGATGTTCGTGAAGGCGGTCTGCAGGCCAGGCTCGACATCGCCCTGGTCGACGAGCGACCGGCGCATGCCGACGATCGTCGGCACATGCTCGATGCCGACCGGGCACGCCTCGACGCAGGCGAGGCAGGTCGTGCAGGACCAGAGGGTCTCGGGCTTGATCAGCCCCCCGGCGACCTTCCCGCCGGCCCCCGCCGGCTTCGGCACGTCGAAGACCGGCTCGCCGCGGTCGGCCACGCGCGGCGCGCCGGGCCCGTCCCCGTCGCCGTACTCGATGTCGGAGCGCCGCTCGGCGTTGGGGGCGAGCCAGTCCCAGGCCGCGTCGGCCTGCTGGCGCAGGTCGAGGATGAGGTCGCGCGGGGAGAGCGGGGCGCCAGAGGCGACGGCGGGGCAGGCGGCATGGCAGCGACCGCATTTCGTGCAGGCGTCCAGCTCGAGCAGCTGCTTCCACGAGAGGTCCCCCAGGTCGCGCAGGCCGAGGTGGCCGTCGGCGACGACCGTCGCACCGAGGGCGGGGACGGCGGGCCGGGCGGGGGCGACCTGGAGGACCGGCAGACGGCGTCCGGCGAGCGGCGAGCGCAGGATGAGGTTGGCGCCGTCCGCGAGGATGTGGACCGCCTTCGCGTACGGGATGTAGGCGATGAAGCCCAGCGCGATGACCGCGTGGCCCCACCAGGCCCAGAGGTGGACATCGAGCGCGGCGCTCGAGGAGACGCCCAGCGCGCCGAGCGTGTGGGCGATCACCCAGCCGACCGGCGAGAAGACCTCGAACCACGGATACGAATGGCCGAGGATCCGCAGCCCCTCGACGACGAAGCCGGTGACGCCGAGCGTGAACAGCCAGCCCAGGAACACCCAGTCGCCGACCGCGTAGCCGCGCCGATCGCTCGTCGCGCCACCCAGGTCGACCCGTCGATAGTCGAGCTGCGGCGCCCGGAGCCGCGCCCGTCGCCAGGCCATCGCCCCGAGCCCGACGAGCATCGCCAGCCCCAGGACGTCGAGGACGAACGAGTAGACGACGTAGAAGGGGCCCCAGAAGAAGTGGTACTGCGGGGCGAGGAGCCCCACGATGTCCGTGTCGACGGTGAGGATCGCCGTGCCGATGAAGAGCACGACGAAGCCCCACATGATCATCGCGTGGAAGATGCCGGCGTAGGCGTCCCGCTTCGCGACGGTCACGTTGGTCGCCGCCGCGCCCACGCCACGCAGGCTGGCGGTCATGAAGGCGCCGAGCGACCCGAACCGATCCTCCGCGCGTCCTCGAAGGTACTTCCTGGCCTTCAGGCCCAGGCCGGCCAGGAAGATGGCCGTCGCGAGGAAGGCCAGCGCGTAGAACAGCGCCTCCCCGGAGGCGCCGAGGCCCTCGAAGACGGTGCGGGTGACCGACCGGTCGAGCATGTCCGTCCGAACGCGGTCGTCAGCCAGCCAGGCGCTGCGTCAACGCGGGCACGACATCGAGCAGGTCGGCCACGGCTCCGTAGTGCGCGGTCCCGAAGATCGGCGCCCGTGGGTCGCTGTTCACCGCGACGATCAGCTCCGCGTCGCGCATCCCCTCGAGGTGCTCGGGCGCCCCGCTGATCCCGAGGGCGAGGTAGAGCTTCGGCTTCACCTTGAGGCCGGACTTCCCGACCTGGCGCGAGCGAGGCAGCCACCCGGCATCGGCGATCGGGCGCGAGGACGAGACGGCGCCGCCGAGCGCCTTCGCGAGCTCCTCGACCATCGCGATGTTCTCCGGCTCGCCGATCCCCCGGCCGATCGAGACGAGCACGGTCTGCCGGGTGATGTCCACGTCGCCGGCCTCGGGCCGGATGAGCCGCGTGAAGCGGACCCGGCCGTCCGTCGCCGGGAGCGGCACCGTCTCGCAGGCGGGGCTCCCGCCGATCTGGCCGGCGGCCGCCGGGAAGGTTCCCGCGACCACCGTGCAGATCCCGCGGCCCCCCTCGAAGCGGACCCTCGCCTCCAGCTTCCCGGCGTACAGCTGGCTGGTCACGACCGGCTCGCCGGCCTCGACCGCGACGCCCACCGCGTAGGCGGCGAGCGGCAGGCCCGTCAGGACCGAGAGTCCCGCGGCGACGTCCATGCCCGAGCCGGTGTTCGGCACGAGCACGAGCATCGGGGCCCGGTCGCGGACGATCGGCGCCAGGGCCGCCTGGTAGGTCGATGGGCTGAAGTCGGCGAGCGAGGGATCGTCGACCGCGATGACGCGGCTGGCCGCGCCGAGCTGCGCCACGATGGGTCCGGCCCCGCTCGCGCAGACGAGCGCGACGGGCTCGCCGCCTGCGGCCGAGGCGAGCTGACGCGCGGCGCCGAGCAGCTCGTAGGCGCTCTCCGTGACGCTCCCGTCCCGGTGCTCGACGACGACGAAGATGTCGTTGCCCACGGCGTCTCCCTATGCCTTCACGATCCCGCGGTCCCGGAGGATCGCCACGAGCCGGTCCGCGATCGCCCCGGGATCGCCCTCGAGCATGGCCGCCGCCGCCCCGGTCTCGGGGCGGCTGAGCGTCTCGACGACGAGCCTCCGGCCGCCGTCGGCGGCGGGGACGTCGAGGCTCGTCATCTCGGCCGTCTTCATCAGCTGGCGGACGCGGCTGACGGGCGCGTAGCGCGGCGTCTCGCGGGAGGTCTGGACCCCCAGCACGGCCGGCAGGTCGACCTCGAACTCGCCGACGTAGCCGCCCGCGTACTCCTGGTGGACCGTGACGGTGGCGCCGGTCACGTGGATGTGCGTCACGACGCTCACGTGCGGCAGGTCGAGCTCGGCCGCGAGAAGGGGTCCCACCTGGCCGTCGAGGTCGTCGACCGCCTGGACGCCGGTCAGGACCAGGTCGTG
>JAPVSP010000402.1:0-3174 GCA_047519685.1 Chloroflexota bacterium | reverse complement strand
CCCTGCGCATCGGCGCCCGGCTCCCTGCGCATCGGCGAGCGCCCCCCGGCGCACCGGCGACCGGCCCCCGGGGCGCACCGGCGCCCGGCGCGTTGTGGCACCATCGCCGGCGATGCCCCCCTTCGACCTCTTGCTCCGCGGCGGCACGCTCGTCGATGGGGAAGGCACCCCGGCCCGGCCGGCCGACGTCGGCGTCCTCGGCGATCGGATCGCGGCGGTCGGCGACCTGTCGGCGGTCGACGGTCGCGAGGTCGCGACGGTCCTCGACGTCGCCGGTCACGTCGTTGCGCCCGGCTTCATCGACCCGCACGGCCACTCCGACGCCTCGCTCTTCGTCGACGGCGCCCTCGTCAGCCACCTCAGACAGGGCTTCACGACCCAGGTCTCCGGCAACTGCGGCGACAGCCTGGCGCCGGTCACCGATGCCAGTCGTGAGACGGTGGAGCTCGCGCTTCGGCCGAGCGGGGTCCGGGCGACCTGGGCGACCACGGGCGAGTACCTCGACGCCGTGGACGCGCAACCTCTCGGACCCAACGTCGCGTTCCTCTCGGGCCACGGGACGCTGCGCGCCGCGGTCCTCGGCTCGGCGGAGCGCGCCCCCGGGCCGGCCGAGCTCCGCGCGATGGTCGGCCACCTCGAGGAAGCGCTCGATGCCGGCGTCCTCGGCCTCTCGTCCGGGCTCATCTACGCTCCAGGGCTGCACGCCCGACCCGAGGAGCTCGCCGCGCTGGTGAGCGTGGCGGCGCGACGCGGCCGGCTGTATGCGACCCACATGCGGAACGAGGCCGGCGGGCTCTTCGACGCGCTCGATGAGGCGATCGGGACCGCCCGGCTCGCCGGTGAGGGCGCTCGGCTCCAGGTCAGCCACCTCAAGGCTGGCGCGCGCGCGGTCTGGGGCCGGGCGGGCGAGGCGGTCGAGCGACTCGAGCGCGCCCGAGCGAGTGGCCTGGACGTCGGCGCGGACCAGTACCCGTACACCGCTGCCGCGACCACGCTCGCGACGATCCTCCCGCCCGAGGTCCACGCGCTCGGCGTGGACGAAGCCGCCAGCGCCCTGTCCGACCCGAGCACCCGCCGGCGCATCCGCGACCGGATCGTCGCCGGCGACTCGGGCTGGGAGGACCTCGCGGCGGACCCTGGCTGGGACGGCGTCGTCATCCAGCAGGCGAAGGGCCGACCGGAGGCCGCCGGGCGAAGCGTCGCCGAGCTGGCACAGGCGGCCGGGCGGGACCCGATCGACCTCGCGCTCGAGCTCCTCGCCGAGGACCGCCTCGACGTCGCGATCGTCATCCACTGCATGGCCGAGCCGGACGTGGAGACGATCCTCGCCGTCCCCTGGATCGCGGTCTGCACGGATGCCGAGGGTCGGCGCCCGGGCCACCCGATCCTGGACGCGGGCCGGCCCCACCCGCGGACCTATGGCTCGACCGCGCGGGTCCTCGGCCGCTACGTCCGGGAGCGCCGGGTCCTGACCCTCGAGAGGGCGGTGGCCAAGCTGACCTCCGTCCCGGCGGCCCGGCTCGGCCTGGCCGATCGCGGCGCGGTCCGCCCGGGCGCGGCCGCCGACCTCGTCGTGTTCGACCCGGAAGCCGTTGCCGACCTGGCGACGTACGAGGATCCGGCCCGGCACCCGGCGGGCATCGACCATGTCATCGTCAACGGCGTCCCGGCGGTCCTGGACGGGGCGGAGACGGGCGCGCTGCCCGGCCGGCTGCTGAGGTGGCGCGGGTGAGCGTCTCGGCGGGGAAGGGTCCGACCGCGGGCGTGATGGAGACCGCGGCCCTCGCTCGACTGCCCGGCGGACTCGTCCCGTACACGCTCCGGCGAACGGCCCGCGCCCGCCGTCTCCGGGTGACGCTCGACCCGCGACGCGGGGTCATCGCGACCGTGCCCCCGGCCGACCGGCGCGGGTTCGGGCGTCCGGAGCGGCTCGTCGAGGCGTTCCTGGCGGAGCGCGAAGACTGGCTTCGCCGTCACCTCGCGCGCCACGCGCAGGAGCGCGAGCGGCTCGCGGCCCGAGGCCCGCTCGGCGATGGCGGCCTGGTCCGGTACCGCGGGTCGCTCCATCGGATCCACGTCGTGGCGGACGCGGCGTGCCGTCGCTCGACCGTCGAGCGAGTGGGGGAGGGCGAGCGGGACGAGCTCCATGTCCGGCTGGCGTCGCGCGATCGTCGGCCGCTCGCGACCGTTCTGCGGGACTGGGCCCGGGAGCGCGCCCGCGAGGCGATCGATCGGTCGGTCGCCGCCCATGGGCCGGCGCTCGGGGTCGTCCCGGTGGCCGTCACGCTCCGGGACACCCGTTCTCGGTGGGGCAGCGCCTCGCGCCAGCGGCGCCTCTCGTTCTCATGGCGCCTGATCCTCGCTCCGCCCGAGGCGCTCGAGACGGTGGTCGTCCATGAGCTCGCCCATCTCCGCGTGTTCGGTCACGGCGAGCGGTTCTGGGACCTGGTCGCGACCCGCCGGCCGGACCACCCGACGTGGCGCCGCTGGCTCCGCCGCCACTCGATCGAGCTGCACGCGGCGTTCGAGGCCGACGAGGCCGTCGGGGCCGCGGCCCTCGGAGGCGCCCCCGGGGCCGAGCGGCGAACGGCCTGACCCCCGGACGGGCGGCCGGGTCGACCCCGCCGTCGACGACCTGTCGCCGGCCCTGCGGAGGTCCGGCGTTCACCGACGCGACTCAGCCGCCAGCCAGGAATGCGTCGACCGCCGTCTCATGCGCGTCGCGCGAGATGCTTTGGTGGGCCGGGGCAGAATCGAACTGCCACAGCCGAAGGCGAGGGTTTTACAGACCCTTGGGCTCACCACCTGCCCAACCGACCCACGACGGTCATCCCGTGCCCTCGCGCGTCCGGGGCCGCGGGGTGACGCGGCACCGGGGATGGGCTGGTGGAGATGAGGGGACTCGAACCCCTGACCCCCGCGATGCGAACGCGGTGCTCTCCCAGCTGAGCTACATCCCCACCCGAGGACACGGTCGGCGCGCTGGCGCCTGACCGGCGCAAGAGTGTAGCACTGGCCCGAGGCACCCGCCGCGCGGCCTCGGCCGCGTGCCGGAAGGACGCTGCGTCGGGGCCGGAACGGCCATCCGGCCCTTGACGCTATAGAACATCCGTTCTATCTTGACGGTCCGATGTCCACCCCTTCCCGAGATGTCAGCGCCGCTCTCGCGACCCT
>JAPVSP010000401.1:0-2856 GCA_047519685.1 Chloroflexota bacterium | reverse complement strand
GCCCCGGGGCGCGACGGCCATCGCCGACCCGGGAGAGCTCGTCGCGCCGGAGGGCTGACCGTCCGGGAGGGGGAGCCGGCCCGGGCCGGTCTCAGTCGGCCCGAGGTCGGTCCTGCAGCCGGGGGACGAGCGTCGTCAGCTCCCGGGTCACGTCGACCGGTCGCGCGCCGAGGTCGTCGAGGAGGCGGAACACCGCCTCTCGCTCCTCGTGGCAGAGGAGGACGACGACACGCGCCAGGTCGGCCCGGCCATCGTCGCCGGCGCGCACCGACCCATCGAGCTCGCCTCGCAGCGCGGCCGTCTCCGACTCGTACACGGGCACGGCCGCCGGGTCGCGACCCCCGGCCGCGACGCCGGTGAGCAGCTCACCGACGACGTGCTCCCGGGTCCGACCGCGCAGGTAGCGGATCGTCTCCTTGATGACCACGCGCTGGGACCGGCGGGCCGCGACGCGGCCCATGCCGCGGAGCGCGTCGTCCGGCCGGTCGCCGGCCGTCCCGATGATCGCGGTGATCGGCGTGACTCGCCCGGCGGCCCCCGCCGCCAGCCCCTCGGCCACGTCGAGGACGGCCTCGAGCCCGGCCTCGTTGTGCGCGAAGTCCACGACGATCAGGCGGCCCGCCAGCCGGTACAGGTTGAGCCGGCCCGGCGAACGCTCGGCCGTCGGCCGGAAGTCGAGGAGGCCGTCGCCGGCCTCCTCGATCGTGGCGCCCAGCGCCCTCGCCCCTGCGGCCGCCGCGAGGGCGTTGGCCACGTTGTGCCGGGCGACGCCGCCGATGGCGACCGGTACGTCGCGGATGTCCGCCAGCTCCCTGGCGACCTCGCCCTCGACCTCGACCAGCGATCCCTTCCTGACCGCATACCCGCGGCCGCCCCCGGCGACGTGGCGGCGGAAGGCCGGCGACCGCTGAGGGTCGAGGGAGAACAGGGCGACGTTGGCACGGACCCGCCGGCCGACGGCCGCGACCAGCGGGTCGTCCGCGTTGAGGACGACCCAGCCATCGGGCCTCGTGATCCGGCAGATCGTCGCCTTCACCTCGGCCAGCTCCGGGAGCGTGTGGATGCCCTGGAGGTCGAGATGATCGGACGAGACGTTGGTCAGGATGCTCACGTCGTTCGACTCATAGCCGATGCCCCGGAGAAGGATCCCCCCGCGGGCGGTCTCGAGGACCGCGACGTCGACGTCCTTCCGGCCGAGGATCCGGGCGGCCCCGCCGGGGCCGGTCCAGTCGCCCGGCTCGACGAGCCGCTCGTCGACGTACACCCCGTCGGACGTCGTCATCCCGACCCGCCGTCCGGAGGCGCGGAGGATGTGCGCGATCAGGCGAGTCACCGTCGACTTCCCGTTCGTGCCGCTGATCGAGACGATCGGCCTCCGCCGGTCGGCGTCGCGGAGCCACGCCGGCGCGCTCGTCCTCGCCCCAGCGATCCGGCCGGACCAGCGCTCGAGCAGGCGCGCCTGCGCGCCCGTCAGACGGACGCGTCGGGCCGGCGAGACCTGGCGGCTCACCAGGTCGATGGCCGCCTCGGCGATCGTCCGCGCACGCTCCGCCCCGAGCCAGGGGAACGTCACGATCCAGTGGCCGGGATCGGACGAGCGATGGACGCCCACGCCTCCCACGCCCTCGCCCGCACTGACCCGAAGCCGCCGGGTCCAGGCGACGAGCGCGGCGACGTCGTCGGGCCACTCCCGCGCGGGGACCGTCGCCCCGAGCCGCACCGAGGCCCGCGGGCCGGGCAACCGCTGGCCATGCCAGGTCCGCCGCCGCCCGACCGCGACCTCGACCTTGACGGTCGGATCGAGCCGGTAGACGTTCGGACCCTCGAGCAGGCGGATCTCGACGAGGCGCACGGTCGATGCAGGATACGCGACGGGTCCCGCCGGAGGCCCGTAGACTGCGGCCGATGGAACCCTCGTCCGAACCCCTCGGGGCGGACCCGACAGCCGCGACCCACCCCGCCCCCACGGATGGCGAGCTCGAGCGGCTGCGGGCCGCGCTGCGGGCGGACCTGCCCGCATTCCTTCGCGACCTCCAGCGGCTCGTGGACACCGACTGCGGCAGCTACACGCCGGCCGGCGTCGACGAGATCGGCCGCTTCGTCGCCGACTTCCTCGCCCGCCTGGGCGCCCGGGTCGAGGCCCATCCGGACCCGACCGGGCGTCTGGGCTCCACGATCGTCGGGCGGATCGACGGCGAGCCCGCGGGCCCGCGCGTCCTCCTCATCGGCCACCTGGACACGGTCTTCCCGGAGGGCACCGCGGCCGAGCGCCCGTTCCGGACCGAGGGTGGGATCGCTCGGGGTCCCGGCGTCACCGACATGAAGTCGGGCCTGCTGGCGGGCCTGTACGCCCTTCGGTCACTGCGGACCCTGGCCGGGACGGGCGAGGGCGGAGGGGTGCGGCTCCCGTTCGCCCGGGTGACGTTCGTGGGCAATCCGGACGAGGAGATCGGGTCGCCGGTCTCCACGCCGATCATCCGCGAGCTGGCGCGCGACGCCGACGCCTGCCTGGTCCTCGAGTGCGCCCGCGCGAACGGCGACATCGTGTCGGCCCGCAAGGGCAACCTGTCGCTCCGGCTGACCGTCCGGGGGCGCGCCGCCCACGCCGGCGTCGAGCCCGAGAAGGGCCGCAGCGCGATCCTGGCGGCGGCGCACCTGACGATCGGACTGCATGCCCTGACCGGCCGCTGGCCGGGGGTCACGGTCAACGTCGGTGTCGTCGAGGGCGGCACGCGGCCGAACGTCGTCGCCGAGCGGGCCGCCCTCGAGGTCGATGTCCGGGCGGTCTCGCGCGACTCGCTGGTCGCGGTGGACGCGGCCATCCGCGAGCTGGCGGCGGCCCCCGCCGTGCCCGAT
>JAPVSP010000400.1:0-1817 GCA_047519685.1 Chloroflexota bacterium | reverse complement strand
TGGGCGGTGGGACGCTCGACTGCATGGCCCACGCGCCGGACGAGAACTACCGCCTCGACCTGGCGGGCGCGGCGGCCCGGATCACGGCGCGCTTCCTCGACACGTTCGCGGCGATGCCGGCGAACGACGCCTAGCCGGGGTCGGCCGGGGGGCGGCGACCCGGTCAGCGCAGCGCCCGGGAGGCGAACGCCTCGAGCCGCTCGAGCGCCTCCGGCAGGTCGGTCCGGCCGAAGCCGATCCGGAAGTGGTCGCCGGCGTAGCCGAACGCCGAGCCGGGCAGGAGGAGCACGCCCTCGGCCTCGACCAGCTCCGAGGCGAACCGGTCGATCGGGATCCGGGCGTGGAGGCGGGGGAAGCCGATCGAGCCGGCGCGCGGACGGACCCAGGTGAACGCCTCGGACCACTCGGCGAAGAACCGGTCGAGCCGCTCGAGGTTGGCGGCGACGATCCCCCGCGACCGCGCCAGGACCCGATCGCGGGCTCGCAGCCCGATGAGCGCGAGGATCTCCGAGGGAGCGGACGAGCAGATCGTCGTGTAGTCCTTGAACGCCGCGCAGCGGGCGAGCACGTCCCCGTCCCGGGTGGCCAGCCAGCCGATCCGCAGGCCGGCCATCGCGAACGACTTCGACATCACGCCGAGCGAGATGCCGCGCGGGTGGCCGTCGGCGCCGGCCGGCAGCCGGTCGTCCTCGTCGAGCTCGAGGTAGCGGTAGACCTCGTCGGAGAGCAGGTGGACGCCGGCCTCGTCGCAGGTCGCCACGAGGTCGGCCCACTCGCCCCGGGACGGCAGCATCCCGGTCGGGTTGTGCGGCGCGTTGACGACGACGAGCCGGGTGTTCGGGCGGATCGCGCGGCGCAGGCGGGGGACGTCGAGCGACCAGCCGTCGTCCTCGCGGAGCGCGTGGAGGGCGACCTGGGCCCCGGCCGCGCGGGCCACCTCGTAGAGCGACTGGTAGCCCGGCCAGGTCGCGATGACGTGGTCGCCCGGCCCGACGAGCGTGTTCACCAGGCAGAAGATCGCCTCCTCGGCCCCGGCGAACACGAGGACACCGTCGGGCTCCACGGTCTCGTACAGGCCGGCGATCTCCCGACGCAGGCGGGGGTGCCCGGTCGATTCCGTGTAGCCCAGCCGGAGCCCGTCCCAGAGGGCCTGCGTCTCGTCGTCGGCGAGGTCGAGCAGCTCGGCCATGGGGTAGCCCTCGACGTCCGACGCGCACAGCAGGTAGCGGACGGCGAACTCCCAGCGGGCGAAGTAGCGCTCGAGGGCGAAGTCGGCGATGCGCATGCCCCGATGATGACGGACCCGGACCGGCCCGTCCGAGACGCCCGACGCACGGGACTCTGGCGCCCCGCCGATGGGGCCGAACGTCACTGTCGCCCCGCGGCCCCGCGAGCCCACCCTCTCGAGGAAGCACGGACGGCCGCGATGGCCGCCCGGTCGGTCGCGCCGGACGACGGGCGCGCGATGCACGTGCGGGAGGTCGAGCATGACGCACGTGGTCGAGGCCATCGGCCTCACGAGATGGTACGGGCGGCGGCGCGGGATCCTCGACGTCGACTTCGCGGTCGCGGAAGGCGAGATCTTCGGGTTCCTCGGGCCCAACGGCGCCGGCAAGACGACGACGATCCGCCTGGTCCTGGGGTTCATCCGTGCCACGTCCGGGCAGGCGCTCGTGTTCGGGCGCGATGCCTGGCTCCGGGCGCCCGAGATCCACTCGAGGCTCGCCTACATCGGGAGCGATCCGGGCTACCTTGGCGAGCTGACGGCCGGCGAGCAGCTCGACTACCTCGGCTCGCTGCGCGGGCTGCCGAAGGGC
>JAPVSP010000399.1:0-8186 GCA_047519685.1 Chloroflexota bacterium | reverse complement strand
CCGCATCGCGACGTATGCTCCGCGGAGAACCTGTCATGCAGCCGTGAGGGCCCGATGGCGATCGAGAAAGACCCCGTCTGCGGGATGGAGGTCGACACCTCGACCTCCGAACTGTCGTACGAGTACGAGGGCAACACGTACTGGTTCTGCGGTCGGGGCTGCCTCCTCGAGTTCAAGGACGACCCTGAGAAGTTCCTCGACCCGGACTACGTCCCCACCATGTGAGGCCGGAGGGGCTCCGGACGTTCCGCCCACCCGAGCCGCATCCCCGGTCCCGGGGTGATAAGGGGCCGATAAGCCTCGTCCGCCAGACTCCAGGTGGGTGCGCCCGGCCGGGCACTCCTCGGCGGGGTCGGGTGACGCCTCGGTCATCGGCCGCTCGGCCGGTGGGAGGTGGGCATGCGTCGGACCGTCCGGACCCTCTTCGTCGTGCTCTGGAGTCTGTCCGTCGCCCTGGCGGCGGGCGCCCAGGCGATCGCGTTCACGATCGAGCCGCTCGGGCGGCGCTGGTGACCTGATGGCACGGCCGGCGGCCGGCGCGGTCGCGCGGATGGCCGGCCGCCGTCGCCCGACCCGGTCCGGGATCAGAGCCGGCCCTGGCCGCCCGTCGAGCTGTCCGAGGTCAGACGGTTCGCGACGTAGACCGGGATGGTCGACAGCAGGATCAGGAGCAGCGCGACGACGTTGACGATCGAGCGTTGGGTCGGCTGTCGGAGATGGTCCAGGATCCAGATCGGGATGGTCTCCTGCGTCCCGGCCGTGAACTGCGTGACGATGATCTCGTCGAACGACAGGGCGAATGCCAGCAGGCCGCCGGCGAGGAGCGCGGTTCGGACGACCGGGAACGTGATGTGCCGGAACGTCTGCCAGGCGTCGGCACCCAGGTCCATCGACGCTTCCTCGAGCGAGCGGGAGCTGCGGCGGAGCCGGGCGATGACGTTGTTGTAGACGACCACGACGCAGAAGGTGGCGTGCCCGAGGACGATCGTGAGGACGCCGAACGGCACTCCCAGGACGTGGATCGAGCTGTTGAGGGCGATCGCCGTGACGATGCCGGGCAGCGCGATCGGGAGGATCAGGGCGAATGACAGGACGTCACGGCCGAAGAAGCGGAAACGATGCACAGCCAGGGCCGCGAGCGTCCCGAGGATCAGCGCGACGATCATCGCCTGGAAGGCGACGGTGACCGACAGCCCGAACGCGTCACGGACGCTCTCGTTGTCCAGGGCCGCCCCGAACCACTGGCTGGTGAACGCGGTGATAGGCCAGGTCTGGGCCCGATTGGCGTTGAACGCGTAGAGCGCGATGATCGCGATCGGCAGGTACAGGAACACGAGGACCGCACCCGTCGCGATCCGCAATCCCCACCGGCTCCACCGGCTGGCTCCCGGGCTCATAGCGCCTCGAACGCGCCGAGACGACGCGCGATGATCACGTAGACGGCGATGATGGCGATCGGCACCAGCGACAGGGCTGCCGCGAACGGCACGTTCCCGACGACGCCGACGCTCTGGAAGATCACGTTGCCGATGAACTGGCTGTTCGAGATGAGCTGGGGTGCGATGTAGTCGCCCAGGGTGAGCGAGAACGTGAAGATCGAGCCCGCGACGACCGCCGGCAGGGCGAGCGGGAGCACGACCCGGCGGAACGTGAACCAGCTACGACCCCCAAGGTCGGCCGAGGCTTCGAGGAGCGATGCCGGGATCCGCTCGAGGCCCGCGTAGATCGGCAGGATCATGTACGGAAGCCAGAGGTAGCAGAAGACGACGGTCAACGAGACGTCCGAGACGCCGAAGGCGGACGACAGCCCGCCCAGGCCCACCTGCCCGAGGATCGACCCGAGGAACCCGTTGTCGGACAGGATGACCCGCCAGGCGTAGATCCGGACGAGGTAGCTCGCCCACAGCGGGAGCAGGACGGCCATGAACAGCACGCCGCGCATCCGCGGCGAGGCGACGCGGGCCATGTAGTAGGCGATCGGGAACGCGACCACGCCGTCGACGAGCGTGACGACGGCCGCGATGACGACCGTCCGGGCGACGATCGTCCGGTAGACCGGCTGCGAGAGGAGCTCCTCGAAGTTCGCGAGCGTGAGCGATCGGACGATCTTGTTGGTGGCGGGGTCCAGGTACCAGAACGCGCTGACGAGCAGGAGTGCCAGCGCTCCCAGGTAGACCACGCCCATCCAGCCGACCGGCGGCCCGAGCAGGGCTCCGAGCTGGACCCGCGGATGCCGATGGAGCCAGGTCAGCAGCCGCCGGGAGGCGCCGAGGCGAGGCTCGGCCGCCGGCTCGACGGCGCTCGTGGTCATCAGGGCGGGTCGATCTGCGACAGGCTCGGACGATCCGCCGAGGGGTCGGCGACCGATGCCATCGACCCCTCGGCGATCCTGATCTCCAGGCTCAGCCCTTCACCTCCGTGTAGGCCTTGAGCCAATCGTCGTAGCCGACGCAGACACTGCCGCGGTTGTCGCCGCAGTTCGTCGACGGGGTCTTCCAGAAGCTGATCGAGGTGTAGAAGGACTGGTCGGTCGCGTGGAAGACGTCACAGAAGTTGGCGATCTTGTACGAGCCGTAGCCCTTGTTCAGGATGTCGCACGCCTTCGGGTTCGCCGGCGCTTCGCCGAAGTACTCGGCGACCTGCGCCTGGACCTCGGGCCGGACCATGTAGGCCTGCCAGAGCATCATGCAGTTGGGGTGCTTGGCGTACTTCGACAGCATCCAGGTGTCCGACCAGCCGGTCATGCCCTCGGACGGCGTGATGTTCGCCACGGCGACGGGTGGGGCCGCGCCGAGCAGGGTGTTGGTCTGGTACTGCCAGGTCGTGCCGATGATCGACGTGCCGTTCGTGAAGTTGTCGATCTCGTCCGTGTAGGACGCCCAGTACTTCCCGACGAAGGGTCGCTGGGCCTTGAGCAGGTCGACGACCGCGTTGAACTGGTCCTGGGTCAGCTCGTACGGGTCGGTGATCCCGAGATCCGGCCGGTGGGCCTTCAGGTAGAGGGCGGCGTCGGCCATGTAGATGGTGCCGGCGTAGGCCGTGACCTTGCCCTTGTAGGCGCTCAGCTTCGCCGGATCGAACACCGCATCCCAGCTCGTCGGGGCGGGCTTGACCTGGTCCGTCCGGTACATCAGCTGGTTGGCGCCCCAGCCGTGCGAGACGCCGTAGTGGACGCCATCGACGGTGTTGGCGGCGATGTTCTGCAGGAACGGCGTGATGTCGTTCCAGTTCGGGATGAGCGCCGGGTTGATCGGAGCGATCTCGCCCGCCTCGATCAGCCGGTTCGAGGCGTCGCCGGAGGCCGAGACGCCGTCATACAGGCCGTGGTTCTGGGTCATCAGCGTGAACATGTCGTCCGAGGTGTCGGCCGGCTTGCTCTTGACCTGGCAGCCCGTCTCCTTCTCGAACGGGTGCACCCAGTCGTACTCCTTGACGTTCGTCCCGTCTTCCGCGTAGCCGGGCCAGATCACGAGATCGAGCTCGCCCTCGCCTGGTCCGATGGCCGTCGGGAGGCTCGGGGTCGGCGAGGCCGCGGCGCTCGCCGCCGCACTGGCTGCCGCGCTCGCGCTCCCGGCGGCGCTCGCCGCCGGGCTGCTCGATGGCGCCGTGGTCGTGCCCGCGCTGCAGGCCGTGGCCACGAGCCCGACGATCGCCACGATGACCGCCAACCGGTTCTTCATGCGCCTCCTCCTTGTGCCTGTTCCGCGATCGGGAAGTTGTGCTGCCGGTCCCAGATAAGCTGCACGGGCCGGTCACGCTGGGCGAGGGCCTCGCTGGACGTCGTTCTGAGGTTCTGCTGGGTGACCACGAGCTCGGCGCCGGCGTCGAGCTGGACGATGTAGCGGGTCTCGGCCCCGACGTAGACCACCTGCCGGATCCGTCCGAGCGCCGATGTGTCGTCGGGCCCGGCCGTCTCGGCGGGGTCGGCGAGCCGGATCTTCTCCGGCCGGACCGTGAAGGTACCCTCGCGCCCGACGATCCGGCGCGCGACGTCACCGGTCAGCAGGTTCGACGTCCCCACGAAGCCGGCCACGAAGCGCGTGGCCGGCCGCTCGTAGACGTCGGCCGGCGCCCCGACCTGCTCGATGAGGCCCCGGTTGAACACCGCCAACCGGTCGCTCATCGTCAGCGCCTCCACCTGGTCGTGGGTGACGTAGATGAACGTGATCCCGACCTGCTGCTGGATCCCCTTCAGCTCGATCTGCATCTCCTCGCGGAGCTTGAGGTCGAGGGCGCCGAGCGGCTCGTCGAGCAGCAGGACGCGGGGTCGGAGGATGAGCGCCCGGGCGAGGGCGATCCGCTGGCGCTGGCCGCCGGACAGCTGGTTCGGCTTGCGCCGCTCGTAGCCGTCGAGTCGCACCATGCGCAGGGCCTCGGCGACGCGCGTCTGTCGCTCGGCCCGGGGCACCTTGCGGATCATCAGGCCATAAGCCACGTTGTCGCCGACCGTCATGTGCGGGAACAGCGCGTAATCCTGGAAGACCGTGTTCACGTCGCGGTCGTACGGCGGCTGCTGCCCGACGTCCTCGCCATGGAGCAGGATCCGCCCCGCGGTCGGCAGCTCGAAGCCGGCGATCATCCGGAGCGTCGTGGTCTTACCCGATCCGGACGGGCCGAGCATCGAGAAGAACTCGCCGTCGCGGATGTCCAGGTCGATCCCGGCGACGGCCTCGACGTCGCCGAACCGCTTGCGCACGCCCTCGAGCCGGACCGCCGGGATGTCCCCCCTGGCGGTGTCCGCGGGTCGCGCGACGACCACGTCGGCGTCGGGTCGTGCGGCGGAGGCGGTCAAGTCGGTATCCCTCGAGGGTCGTGCCCGGCCGGCGAGGGCACGGCGGGCGGCCCGTGCAGGTGCGGGCCTGCCGGTGGCCCCGGCCTGCCGGTGACCGCAGCCTGCCGCTCGGGTCGGGTCCCGACGTCGCGGCCCGGCTCCGTGCGACTCCTCGCCTGTCGCACGTGGCGCGCACATTGCGGCGGCGGATGTCGCGCTGTCAAGCGAGGACCGGTCCGCGCGCCCGGCCGCCATCCGTAGACTGGCCGCCGTGCGCCTCATCTCCACCCTGCACCCTGCGACGAACCCCGGGCGTCTCGCTCATGGCGCCCTCTCGCGCCGGGTCGCCCTTCCCGCTGCCGTGCTCGCGGTGACGGCGCTGCTGCCCGCCGCGTGCGCCGGACCGCCCGCGTCGACGCCCCTGCCGGTCCCGGGCACGAGCGATCACCCGCGGGAGGTGAACCTGATCGCCCGCGACTACTCGTTCACCCCCGATCCGGTCGACTTCATCCCCGGCGAAACGGTCCTGATCCACCTGGTCAACGGCGGCGTCGTCTGGCACGAGGCCGTGATCGGCGACCAGCGCGTCCAGGACGCCTGGGAGATCGCCGAGGCCGCGACCGTCGGCGCGCCGCCCGGCCCGACACCCGTCGTGAGCGTGCCGCCGGACGTCGCCGGGCTGCGGGTCGTCGTGGCCTCGGGCCAGCGGGTGGACGTTCGCTGGACCGTGCCCCGCGACCCCGCCGAGGTGGGCCGGCTCATCATCGGCTGCCACATCCCGGGCCACTACGCCCTGGGCATGAAGGCGGCCGTCCGGATCGCGCCCTCGACCGGCTGAACGGAGGCGTGGCGCTCGGAGCCGACCGGGAGTGGCATCCGTCGCGGCCGCTCGTGGGGTGCTACGCTCATGGCACCCCGTCGTCCGAGCCCGGGGCGAGGTCGTGACTCGTGAGGTTCGAGGAGACTCCCGATGACCTACACCATCGCCGAGCCGTGCGTCGATGTCATGGACCAGTCGTGCGTGGCTGTCTGCCCGGTCGACTGCATCCACTTCGACGAAGGTGTCGACCGGACGCTCTACATCGATCCGGACGAGTGCATCGACTGCGGCGCCTGCGAGCCCGAATGCCCCGTCAACGCGATCTTCCCAGAGGAATCGGTCCCGCCGGAGTGGGCCGTGTACACGCCGATCAATGCGACCTGGTTCACCGACAAGGCCGCGGCTCGCGCGATGGTCGACGCGGCGAAGCCCGCCGGCTGAACCGGACCCGACCGCCGGCGGGACCCGCCTCGGCCGGCGCCGAGCCGGCCGACGACCATCGAGCCTCACGACATGTGCCGGGCCCCGCGGCCCGGCATGCTCATGCCAGGGCCGCGGGCAGCGGACCCGGGCTCGCCGCGGGGTCGTCCCGCCCGGCTGCCCGCCCGAGTCCGGACCGGCGAGAAGAGCCCGGCCAGCGGGGCGGGCTAGACTCGGGATCGTGCGCATCGTCTCGCTGCTGCCGTCGGCCACCGAGATCGTCTTCGCGCTCGGCCTGGGCCGGAAGCTGGTCGGGGTGAGCCACGAGTGCGACTGGCCGCCCGAGGCCGCCGCCAAGGCGGTCGTCACCCGCCCGACGCACCCCCTCGCCGGGAGGTCGAGCCTGGGTGTCCACCGTCTCGCGACCCGGGCGGTCCACGGCGGGTCGTCGCTCTACGAGCTGGACGAGGCCGCCCTGGCCGACCTGCGGCCCGACTTGATCATCACCCAGGAGCTCTGCGAGGTCTGCGCCCCGAGCTACCGACGCGTGAACGAGGTGGCACGGCGGCTCGACGGCGAGGTCAGCGTCATCTCGCTCGAACCGACCAGCCTCGAGGGCGTCCTCCACTCGATCAGCACGGTCGGCGCGATGACCGGCGCCGAGGCATCCGCGGTCCGCCTCGTCGAGCGCCTCCGCGGGCGGCTCGGCCGGATCGAGCGCAAGGTGCAGAAGCGCCGGGACGGAGGCCGCCGGCCGGTCCGCGTCGTCGCCCTCGAGTGGCTGGATCCGCCGTTCGCCGCGGGCCACTGGGTGCCGGAGCAGGTGCGTCGTGCGGGCGGCTGGGAGCTGCTGGGGCGCGAGGGCGAGCGATCGGTCGAGACGACCTGGCGGGCCGTCCGCGACGTCGATCCGGACATGCTCGTGCTGATGCCCTGCGGCTTCCACGTCCACGAGGCGACGGCCGAGTGGACACGCGTCCGACGACCCGCGTTCTGGCACGATCTCGAGGCCGTCAAGCGCGGCCAGGTATTCGTCGTCGACGGCTCGGCGTACTTCAGCCGACCCGGGCCGCGTCTCGTGGACGGCATCGCGATGCTCGCCGAGATCTTCGATCCGGACGCGTTCGTCGAGACGTCGCCCGTGGCCAGCTGGACCCCCGCCGACTAGGCGTGCCCCGATGCCGTTCCGCGCGACGTTCGACTGCCTGTGGTGCGGCGCGTCGCATGCCACCCGCAGCCCGGACGACCTCGAGGGCTGGGCGCAGCTCTGTCCCGCCTGCGTGGGGAGGGCGGGCGACAACGGCTTCCTCCGCTTCCGGCTGCGGTCGGCGCTCGAGGAGCGCGGGCGCGCGCGCTCCGCGGTCGGGTCGGCGGCTTCCGATCGCGCCTCGCCGATGCCGGCGCTCGCGGCCGCGCCCTCGGACGAGTGGTACCTCAGGCGAGGCTCCCACTCCCACGGGGCGATCGAGGACGCCACCTGGCTGGCCGACCTCGACGCGGCGACCCTGTGGCTCGATGGGCTGCCCCTGGCGGGCCGGATCGTCGAGCTCGGCGCCGGCTCCGGCTGGTGGTCGCCGCTCCTCGCCGGGAAGGGTGAGCTGTGGGCGTACGAATCGTCGCGCGATGACCGGGATCGCCTCCGTCGCCGTCTCGTCGCGCATGGCCTTCGGGCCCACCTCCACCCGTGGGACCCGTGGTCGGAGCCGCCCGATCGGGCGGACGCCGTCTTCGGCGCCTTTCTGCTCGGCCGCGTGCCACCCCGTGCCGCGGCGCCATTCCTCGAGCGCGCTCGGCGGTGGCTGCGGCCGGGTGGCGTCTTCGCCTTCATCGAGGCCCTCCCCGGCGCGGAGCGCGATGCGCCGACCGATCCGTCCCGGCTCGAGGTCGCGCTCGGCGACGCCGGCTTCACGGCGTCCGAGCTGACGACGACGAGCCGTTTCTTCGTGCTCGGGAGCGCGCGCGGCTGACGAGACCCGGCGGCTAACGGCCGGCGCACCCGTCCCGGGACGCTGTTCCGCCCTCGAAATCCCGCCGCCTGGCCCAGAGGTCGCCGGTATACTCCCGGCGATGTCCCCCCTGTCGCAGCGAACGATCGCGACCATCGGCTCCGGCGTCATGGCCGAGGCGATGATCGCCGGGCTCCTGCGTGGCCGCCTGGTCGAGCCGGCCCAGGTG